>RFIQ01000050.1 GCA_003695565.1 Planctomycetota bacterium
ATCCACCGCCGACTTGCTCAGTCGCTACTGGTCCGAGGTCCCGCACGTGCCGCTGAGCGAAGCATGGCGACGCACCATCCTCGCCTTGTGGGCCCAAGAATACAAAGTCGGACTGGAACCCGCGCTCCTACCGGCTGGTCCGGAGAGCAATTTGCTAGTCCCCGGCGCGCACCCTTTGCTGTGGAGCGGCTATCTGCACATCGGCGATGCGGCGGCGCCCTGACGGGCTGGCAGCCCCGAATAACACCCCCATGCGCTGCGACCATTTTCCAACTCGGGACTCGCCATTGCCCCCTCACTCCACCGGCTCGCCCGTCCCTTCGACCAGATGGTGTTGTCGATCCGCCTGGCAAACAAACCGTTCCACACGGCCAGATGGCCAGCGGACGTGGACCGGTACGTCGCCGGCGGCATCTCCCAAGCCAAATGTCAGGGGATGCTCACATTGGCTGAGATAGCTGCGGGCCGACATGACGGTTTGGCGTTGCACCTGACCGTCAGGAAGGGGAACTTCCACAACCGCTCCCAGTGCATCGCGATTCGATGGCATCGTACCCTCCAAATCGACGCGCAACCAGTGATGCCCCAGTTGCTGGTCGTTGCGCAGCAAGCGCGGGCGGCCGCTATTGGCCACCAGCACGATATCGATGTCCCCATCCTGATCCAGATCTCCGCCAGCGGCTCCTCGACCAACCATCGGCCGCAGCGCCTCGGCGCCGACCTGTTCTGCCGTTAAGGGAATGAATTCGCTGGTGCCTGCTGCCCCCGCATTCCAGAAGAATTGAGGCGGTTGCTCATACGCCTGGGAGGCTTGCACCTGGGAGATCTCTTCCTCCAAGTGCCCGTTGGCGGCGACCACATCCAAGCGGCCGTCCAGATCCAGATCGCAGAAGAAAACTCCGAATGTCAGATTCAGCCGGCTTTGCGGACCAATCCCGCTGGAGATCGCCTCGTCATTGAACGGCGCCAAGGGTTGACGCGAGACGTACAACGAGCTCGGTTCATTCGCGAAGTTCCCGATCAGGATTCCCAGCTCGGCATCGTTGCGAAAGAACCCACAATCGATTCCCATCGCCCCGGTGGCATTGCCGTTGCGATCGAACGCTACGCCCATGGGGACTCCAGATTCCTCGAATTGTTTTCCCTGCAAATTGAGAAACAGGAAATTCTGGACTGTGTCGTTGGCCACGATGATGTCTTGCCATCCATCCTGATCGATGTCGATAGCGGCTGCGGCCAACGCCTTACCCATCGGGACTCCCGTGTTGGGATTGAACTGCTCGATACCCATCTCGGACGAGACATCGGCAAACGAGCCATCGTGCTGGTTGTGGAACAACTGGCACTGCATGCCGGAGAACGCCGTGGGTTGCCCGTAGGCGCGACCGACCCCCGTCAACTGAAATCCCAATGAGCGGTCCAACTCGCGGGACCATTGCACATAATTGCAAACGAACAAATCCAGAAACCCGTCGCGATCGTAATCCACCCAGGTCGCTCCGGTGCTCCACAACTGGTCGTCCGCCAGGCCCGCCGCTTGGGTCACATCCTCGAACCGCCCCTCGGAATTGCGCAACAACCGGTTCGCCCCCACCGCAGTCACGAACACGTCGGGCCAACCATCGTTGTCGAAATCCCCCACGACCGGCGCCATGCCGTAGAAACGATCGGGCAGATTGGCATCCGCCGTCACATCCTTGAACCTCCATCCGCCTTCGTTGGCGTACAGGCACAGCGATCGCGGTGATTCGATGGGCCGCTTGGCCCATGGCCAGCTCGTTCCGCCCACGAACAGCAAATCCTGGTCTCCGTCCCGATCGAAATCGAAGATGGCGACACCCCCTCCCATCGTCTCGGGCAGAAGTTTCTCGCCTTCTTTGCCGCTGACATGGACCCAATCGACCGCGGCCTGTTGTGTCACATCCGCCAGAGGAATCCGGGGCAACCGCAACGGGTCGATTGCACGATCTTGCGGCAGGGCAATTTCCGTCCGCTGCTCCACCACCGGTTCGACGGACCACCACTTCCATCCCAGCCAGCCCAGGCCGCCGACCACGGCCACGGCGACCAGCACGATGGCTGACTGCTGCAGCGCGCGGCCGATCACCTCGTCGTTCTGCACATCGGGCGCACTATCCTCAAACGATCGATCTCTATCTTCGTTGCTGTTCATGCATTTCCTCAATCAATCCGCCAAACCAAATCGAAAAATTCGTGCCCTGCAGAGCGTGAGGCCGCTGCGGGCCTCCCCGTCGGCAGAACCACCCCCGTTGCGCTGCCCCCGCCAGCGCAAGGCTCCCAGCGGGGCTTGATCGTCCCCATCGTCACCGTCATGGCACATCGCCCGGCTCGGATCGACTCGGCCCACCCGCGTACGGGTCGGGCAACTGTGCATCGGCGGGCAACTCGGGGGCCTGTTGCCTGTGCAACCAATAAATCACGAGCGACTCGGCCGCACGATCCGCGTGCGGATACTTGCGCCGCGCAGCGGGCTGCGCGATATTGGCTGCGTTGTCATCGGGTTTGTAAATCAAGTGCAACCGTTGGTGGTAATCCGCCTTGTCCGCGGCTCCCAGTCGGCGGTACAGCGCAGCCAGATTGGCGTGCGCGGTGACGTTCTCGGAATCGGTCTCCAGCACACGCAGGAACTCCTGCTCCGCTTGCCGGTACAGGGCGCTGGCCCGTTCCGCTTGGCGCCGCGACTCTGCCTTCTCGGCCAGGTCGATCAAGGTCATGCCCAACAGATTCCGCACGCGATAATCCAGACCGAAGTCGAATCCGCGGCTCCGCCGTTCGGTGTTGTCATCCTCCAGCACACTGCGGAAACTCTGCTCGGCATCCTCCAGGTACCCTTGCTGGCGGCTGACCTGGCCACTCAACCACGCCAGCGTCCAGGGTGGCGGTGGCGGATCCATGCTGGAACACCGTTGCAAGGCGGCTGCCGCCCCGTCCAGATCGCCTTCCGCGAACATGACGCGTGCGAGATTCAACGGTCCGTCGTAACGCCCCAAGCTTTCGACCTGGTGGAACGCTTCAGCGGCTGGCTTCAACTGCGACTTGCCGGCCAACAGCATGCCGATACCGTAGTCGTTCCAACGCTGCCACAGCTCCGGTAATCGGCGCTCGGCAGGCGTTGCCTCGATGGTCCGTCCATCGCGGGTGCGCACCGGCAGGACGACGCGATCCCGAGCCATGATCGTGATGGGCAGGTCGTTCCGCCCTGGCGCGGCAGTGCGGCCGCGAAACTCGAGATCTCCCGGGCGATACGATTTGTTCATGAAGTCCAGATACTCTTTGTCGAACTTGCGATACTTCAGCGCGACCTCGATTTCAATGGGAGCGTCCACATCATCAGGAATCTGCAGTCCATAATGAACTGTTTGCGCCGCGCCGGGGGGGATCTGATGGTCATACAGCGGGACGAAGATGTCCTGCGCATTGCGGCGGGCGATGCGATCCCCGTTCTTGTCGAGCATGAAAACGTTGACGAAATGGGCCCAGCGATCCGTTTCGCCCAGCGGATCCAGCCCGCCGCTGCGACCGATCACGCGGCCGCCGCTGGTCACCGTCACGTCCAACCACAATTCATTGGAATCGGCCGTCCCCTGCGTCAAGTGATGCCCCAACCGCGTGGTGCGTATCACCGTTTCCAGCAAGTAACGCCCGCCAGCCTGCAGGGTGGGGTACTCGGGCCCCAACGGCGCAATCAGCTCCCCGTCGATCCGCCCCTGGCGACGCAATCCGAATATGTCCACGCGCGTTACATCGATCAGCAACTCCCGCGCCCGCTCCACCCACTGATCTTCGCCCCGCCACCAGGGCAGCGCTGTATTGGCTCCGGGAAAGAAATGATCGTGGATCGCCAGGCCACCCAACCGCGTCGAGAACTCAGCCCCGAAGTCCTGGGAGAGCCGCTGCGGCATATGGCATTCGTTGCAATTCGATTCGGCAATCTCCGGATAGTAGAAACTGGAGGCACCATGTCCGGAAACACCGCTGAGCAAGAAGCTGTCGTAGTGATTCTGGCCGCGTAAAAACTCCTTGTATCCCGTCAACTCCCGCGGCAGATGCACCTTATGACATGTGCTGCAAAACTCAGCCGTCTTATGAAATGGCTTGAGAAACGTCTTCTTATGGAAACCGGGTTTGGCTTTGACCAGCAACTCGTTGACGCGCTGCAGCCAGGGATTGTCCGAGTAGGTGAAGGGATACTGGATCGGTTCATCGATGACATAATCGCCGTTCCCTCGATTGCTGTTGACATGGGTGATGGCGTGGCACACGGTGCAGGTGATCCCCGCCTGACTGGTCGGGTCGTGCACATCGTCGTAATCCGGCCGGTCGAATGCTCCGGAAAAGAAGGGGACCGGGTCGTGGCAACCCGCGCACCACCGCGAGGCCTGTACCGTGCCGTCGCGTTCCAGGACGCGCTGCCGCGTTTCGCGCACCGAGTAGAGATACGCCGGGTTGTTGAACGAACTGAACCGGTGGGCACTGTGATACCACCCCTGGTAGATGTCTTCATGGCACCGCATGCAGTACTCGTCGTTTTGCAGCGCTCTGGCCGGAATAAAATTGCCGCTGGCCGTCCGTGCCAACGACGGCTCGAAATACCTGGCCCCCTCCTTCGGCGCGGATTGGTTCCATGCGCGAGGATCCTGCATCTGCAAAACGACCATACAGCCCACCACGGCTACCGTCACCATGCCAATGCGGCGGGCGACATACCATTTGATCCTCGGGCCCACCAGGCGGTGCAGCCAGTACAGCCACATCGCGGCCAGCGGCGCAATCACATGCGACCAGTAGACGACCGCCCGAGCGGCCGGATGCTTCAAGTCGAATCCGAAGCTGCGCGTCAGCGCTATACCCGACCCTAGCACCACCAGAGCGCAAGCAAACAGCGCGTAGCCAATCTTGACAGCCCGCCGGTTGCGGCGATTCCACGCCGCCAACATATGGATCACCCCAAACACCACCACCGGAACGATCAACAACATGCCCAACACCAGATGGGCCAAAAACATGTATTGGTAAAACAAGTCCTCGTAAACCTGGCCGGTAAAGAACTGTGCCCAGGTGATCGTCGCCAGGTACAAGCCGTTGGCCAACAACAGCGAAAACAACCCCAGCACCACCACGAGCACCACGCGCAATCGTTTGCCGATCACCCGTTTCGGCTTCTTCTTAACGGCGGAAGTTGCCGCTGAACTGGCTCGTTGATTCATTTCGAAACACCCCGATAACCTGTTATGAATCCGCGTTCGAATCGCCGGAAAGGAGCTGAGAACCTACCTTCCTGCGACAGCATGCAAAGCCGGGCGATCGCGGGCCTGCGATACGCCCGTGTCCGGATTGCGATAAGGCGAAGCAGGGGACCGCAGCGGGTCGGCCCTTCCACGCCGCTCATCGGCCTCGCGGCTCCAGCATCGACTGACGAGATGCTTTCCCGTGGATCGCGATGGACGGCGCACGAGAGCACCAACGACACCGGTCCCAGAAAGCCAAGAAGTATTAAGAGACCTCGCAACAAGGCGGTCGCAACGGGGGTTCGATGCTTGCCGACCCGGCCCGCGTGTCCGCCATCACCAGCCAATCGAGGACAGGCGGTCGAACGGGCATGACGGCCGTGGATGCGGTGCATTCCACCACCACGCGCTGCGTAGTTGGCACAATGGGCTGCCCCAACGTTGGCGACGGGTCACCGCCGCGACACTGCGGTCCACGGCAGGGCATCCGTCCGCTCGGCAGAGAAACGTAGAGTATCCGTCCGTCAACGTAGATTCGGTAGACCGGCCCAGTCGCCCACTCCGTCCAATGCGGTCGGTATTGCGGCAACCTGCCATCGAAGAGCTGCACCCCCGAGTCGAATTGCTGGTGACAACCGGCCGCCCGGACCGCATCGGGTCCGCTCCCCCAAACGCACAACAGCACGGCCCCGCCCAGCCACAGGCGCAGAGCTGCTCCGGACAGCAAGGCCCGGACGGCTGAAACCGTTCGTGTTCGTGCGCTGCGTAGTTGACTCAACGGACCCTCATCCCCATCGGTACCTTGCCACCTGTTACTGCGTTCCCAACCAGCATCTCCGGCGGCATGTGTCGCGGGGCCTCGCGCGCCCTGCCAACCTCAACCGCTATTCCCTGCGTCAATAGCATGCGTGGAGCCACCGAAGCCGGCCTGGAGCCGAGCCATTCACTTCATGCTAGCCCGCCCGCAACGGCGGGTCAATTCGCGCCACCAACCGCAACCGGTAGGGTCGCGCGTGTTTCGCTGGCCATTTCCACCTGGCGGAACCAGATCGAAGGCATCTGCCGCTGACGAGTCAGCGTCGCTCGATTCAGCTCCCACACTCGTTGGGCCTCTGTATCCTGGTCCGGCGGAGGCGGATAGGCCCGCTGAGCTCGAAAGGGCAACGGCAAAGCGCTCTGCCCGGCTAAAGTGTTCAAGTCGGCGTCTTTGTCCCAACCGACACTATGCAATACGAAATCGCGCTTCCATCCGTTCGGTAGCGGCACCTCCGGCAAGGCAAACCGCAGCACGATTTCATCGCCGCTGGTCATCACGACCATGCGGTCATCATCGTCGATCAACAGGTCGCGGACATCACCGAAGCGGGTAAACGGCCCCTCGATGGGCGGCCACTTGGACGCCAGTTGGACGTCAGAGTAATCGTACCAGTGCGGTTGGTCGGCATCTCGGGGCAGCAGGCGACCAAACCCGCGGTACCGCAATCGAGCCGTTTCCAACGCCAGGTCCGCGATGCGCACCGTTGTCGGTGCAGTAGCCCACGTCACGAATGCCCGATCCCAGTAGATTTGCTGGCTGCCAGCGATTCGCACGCGATGATCGTCCGACCGAAATACCCCCTGCAAATCGACCACGATCGACTTTGGTTTGCCACCGGGAAAACCCATAAACGGCTGGGCACATACCCATGCCCCATCCCGGTCCACCACCCACAACGACGGCGGTTCGGGCAGCCCCAGGTGGCTGTTCTGCGACAGGGCGATGTTCAGCGAAGTGTCGGTAGGGTGCATCCAACCGTGCAACACGAGCTGAAGGTCCTCGTCCACCGGCAGCCGACCGAAGTCCAGTTCGATGAAATGGGGTTCCGCCAACCCTTGGCAGACCAACCGCCGAAAGGGTTGAGCATATCTCCCATCGGCCGCCGTCAATGCCTCCGTCCAATCCCGTCCCCAGGGGTCGACGGCGCGGGCGACCGGGCGTTTCTGGCGGGCTGCAAACAATCGAGGCGCGGCGATGTCGGGCGGTCCCACTTTCTCGTTCGTGAACACCTCGGTATCGGCCGGATGGTCGATCGCCGTCAGCCGCACGTGATCGAAATAGGCGACCTCCCACAGCTCCTCGGTGATCCGCAACTCGTACGCCCCCTCCCGCGGCTGCACCAACTCGCCCGGCAGCAACAGGTATTCCCACCGTCGATCAGGCAACACTTCTCCCGGAGCGATTTGCAAACCCAATGGCGCGTTCCACAACAAATCGGTGATCAACCGAAATTCGCTGCCATCCCAACCGTAGACGAATGGACACGATCCCTTGAGTTCTTGCTTCTCCTCCACCAACGCATTGCGTCCGGGATGCAACACGTCCTGCGTCAATCCGTTGGGAAAGACGATCCGTAGGTTGTCCGGCTCCAGCGGCCCCAAGCCGAAATGGCTCATCGGTTCCCGCACGATGCGGCGGCCGGACCACGCCCCACTGCGCAACTCCAACAACGAACCGATGGCGTAGTGGTTGATCCGACCTCCTCCATTGTCGTCGGCGATTCCACGGATTCGCGCCAGCAAGAACCCACGGTCGGCATCGACTTGCGCAAGTCCGACTCGGGTCGCTTGCAAGGTATGCCATGCCAGGTCCAAACCGCCGTCACCGTTGGCGTCGATCACGGCGAATCCCACCGCCCCCGCGGTCGGCTCCAGCAATCGCGGTTGTGCCGACTGCAACCACTCTCCATCGCCAGCGATCACCTGGATCGCCTCCGCGGAAGCCACCATCAGGTCGAGATGTCCGTCGTTGTTGATATCGCCCACCTCCAGTCGCTCTCCGGCGACGGGCAGGGCGACGCGCCGCAGAGGTTGCCACTGACCGGGCTGGCTCAAGTGCGCGCATGCTACCACTCCCTCTTGTTGCCCCACCTGCACGATATCCCAACCCCCGTTGGAGTCCAGATCGGCCAGGGCCGCGCACCGCAACCCATCAACCACTGGCCACCCACGTTGCGCCAAATCGACCCACCGCAATTGGCCGTGCAGGATATTCTCCAGCAGAATCAAACGTCCCCCTTGCTGATCAACTCCCACCACATCTTGATCCAAATCGCCGTCCCAATCGCCGGCACTCAGATGCAGCAAGGGGACCGGTTCCAGGTACAGGCTGAACTGCGTCGTATCCGTAAACGTGCGATCGCCGTTGTTTTGCCACACCCGCACCCCTGCGGGCGTGGAGACCACCAAATCCAAATCGCCGTCGGACTCGATATCCAGAGGTACCACATCCACGACCGATGCCAGGCTCTCCAAGCCACTCTCCGCTACCACCTCCAGCCCCTCGACGCGGGATCGATCGCTGACGACGGGCCGCACCAGGCACACACCGTCGGGACCAAAGATCAACAAATCCTGCGGGGTATCGTGCCGCCGGGCGCGGGCAACATCGGCCGCCGTCGGCTCCGTGGCTGCCGATTGTGCCACCGCCCCCTGCGCGGCTTCCGTTGCCTCTGCAAGCCCCTCCGGTGGACCGTCGGCCATCAAGTCGGCCACCGCATCTACGCGCGCCCGCGTCGGGTCGTCGACCGGATACAGATCGACCACTCTCATCCCTGCCCCCGAGATGGGCAAATCGATGCGCCGGGGCTCGGCCAGCTCGCCGGACTGGTTCTCCACCCACACCAGTTGATCCCCTTGCACAGCAAACAGATCGAAGTCCAAATCCAGGTCGTAATCGTACCAGGCCACCACTCCGGCCGGAAAATCAAACTGTTGGATCTGATACGCCGGCACATCGTCGGCCGCCGCAGCAGGGGAGGGCAGGGCGGATGCCCATCGATCCAGGAACTGGACATCCAACAGCGCCATCAAATCGGGTTTGACCAGTCGCCGATCGGCCTTGAAACCCGCCATCCCTTTAAACAAATTAATCCATCGGATGACCATTCTGGCAGCCGCCCAGTCGCCGGAAGCGATCGCCTGCTTCGCATTGGCCACCACTTCGGATGGATCCATCCGCCGTAAGTAATTGGCCACGTCACCACGCATGGGCAACGTCAATTCCAGCGTCGCATCCAACAGTTCCGACAATCGCGGATCCTGGTTACGCAACAAGACGTCGCAGGCTCGCGACAGCAGGAAGAGATTGCGTGGCTGCTGCTGGTACGATGCGTACAGAGCATTGGCCTGGATGTGCCCCAACGCTGGTTCATCCGCCAGAAACTCCTGCACCAGTTCGTCGAAGGCGGCAGCCAGAATCGGTTGAGCCGGATCGGTTGTCAGCGCATCGGCCATCAACTTCACGGCCTGGCGACGCAACCCCAACGCCTCCTGCAACTCACTGCGTCGAGCTTGGGCACTGAGCAGCTCAGCCCGGAGCAACACCGCCCGATAGTCGTCTACCTGAACTTCGGCCAGCGATCGCACCGTCTCGCTAGCCAGCGCGTACGCCGCCTCCAGCTCCCTCCGCAACTGCTGCTCTCGATCGGCATCTTCAATCTGACCGCTGCTCAGCGCATTGTTCGTCTCGTCGATCCATTTCAATATCGTAACGGCACGATTGATTCGCACCGCCGGATCGTCGGGCAGGGCGGCGATCAGCTCTTCCCACAACTGGAC
>RFIQ01000507.1 GCA_003695565.1 Planctomycetota bacterium
AAAGGGACTCTGCCCAGTGCCTTTGCCGAATTGCGCCTTCGCGTCTCAGCGTCTGTGCGTTGCTTTCTTCGACTGCGTCGACTAGCTCGCTTGCTTTGAATTGTCGCAGTCGACTGCAATTCAACCTCCCCCGTGAACTAACCGAAATGATGCTCCGCGATTACAAGCCTCTTCACGGGGAGGTCGGCAGCGGTGGATCGCGCGTACAATCGCCGATTATCCTTCGCGCCGCAGCCGGGCGGGGGCATCTTAAGAATCGCGACAACAGAAGCACGCCAAATATGGATTGCCCCATCTCAAGCACTGGTTCGACTTGCATCCGGCGGATGCAAGCCACGTGGGTCCCTTTCGCCGCCATCACTGCCTTTGTGTGGCGACGTCACAAGAAACTGCCCGAAAGGAACGAATCGACACGCATTCCGGCGATTCGATGATCTGAACCGCCGCATGGCAACCTGCTCGCCGTGACGCCGCTGCCACCAGGCGATGCAAGACCCCTTCTAAGCTTCTTACGGTTGCAGTCCGTCTCTCCACTGCAACCCGTACACGAACGTGCGCCAACTATTGATTCAGTCCCCTAACGTTTCGTCCCGTGCACGTCGGCACCGAAACGCCACTCGTGCGATCACCGCAGTTCCAGTCCCAACTAGAACCGCAACAATCGAAAGTTCGGAATCATAGAACCACGCGCCGACGCTTAGAAGAACTACGAACGAACTCCAACACGGACGCGTTTGTTATTCCGGTCGATATGGAAACGTAACCAAAAATGATTCCGCACAATGCCGTGAACCTCGCGGCCTAGAGGGTTTGACCGGCCAACCGCCATGTACTCTTGCCGGTATTGCAGTCCCGAATGTTGCACGCGTAGCCATTGTCGCACGCAAACGTAGCCTGACGCTCCGAGTCGGGTACGCAGACCTCCGCGGCGGCCTGGAGAGCACCGGACTTGACGGAGCACTAGGATACTTCGGCGCCGGTAGCGGGTTGAGATAGTGGCGGAGCTGGGCGGCGGCTGCTGTACAACCGGATGGCTACCAGCGCCGCCAGGGCAGCTGCGCCGAGCACCCAAGCCGGTTGGTACTCCCACCCCTGCTCGCCGGGCCGCAGCGCCCACTGCAAGGCCATGGGTATCTCCGCGTCGCGGGTGCTGTACCAGGCGATCGTCACGGTCAGCAGGTTGTTCAGGCCGTGGACAATCATCGTGCATAGTACCGAACCGGTCCGCCAAGCGACCACGCCCAGCACCAGTCCCATACAGACGGCAGCAATCGACTGCGGCAGCAAATTGTGCGTAAAGCCGAACAGCAGCGCCGACACTGCAATGGCTCGTGCCGTTCGGCCGTGGGCGGCCAATCCCCCGAAAATGAATCCGCGAAATGTCAACTCCTCGCACACCGCCGGCAGCAGGGCCAGCAACCCCGCGCAGGCCCATAGCGGTTGCTCCATCACCGTGCGCTCGAAGAACTGCAACGCCAACTGGGTATCCTCTCCGATGGGGAATACCTTGGCGATTTGAGTCCCCAGGATCCGATACAGCGGATGCAACGCGACGCCCAGCAGCAGGCTGAGCACCAGGTGTTCGGCGCGAGGGACTTCGATCCGCAGCGCCCGTCGCAGCGAGCGCGTCAACATGATGGCCATCAACAGCGCAGGAGCGAGAATGACGCCGAGTTGCACCGCGACCGTGGACTGCACAATGGCCGTCCACGAGTTGATGGAAGGGCCCGCCAGCATTTGGGCGAAAAACATGAATACCAGGATGATCACGCCGCACAGCACGGCTTCGGCCGGTGTTGCCGTGTCGCCCCGATCACGCCACAGGTGATGGACCCACAGCCGCAGATTCCACCGCTCTGATTCGCGGAACATGACCGCTTCGCTTTCGAACTGCCGGATGGCCCAGCGAATGGAGGTCCAGCAACACAGGGCCGTCACCCCCAGCACCGGCAGAAAGTGCATGGCAGCTTCCGCGAACCGTCCCTCGATCAGGGAGCGGACCAGGAACACCGCTCCGGCGACCGGAACGAGACTCGTGCCCAGATTCAGTTCCAGGTCGGGTATCATCGGCAGCGCCACCAAGGGCAAGGTGACCAGCAACAACGGCATCAAGTAGTACTGGCCCTCCTTGGTGCTGCGGGCCAGGGCGGCCACGGCCAGGGCCAGCGCGCTGAAAAATGCTGCCATCGGTACCAGCAACACGACCAACCAACCCAGGGCGTGGAAGGGCATGGGACCGAGCGCTTCGGCGGCGCCGGGCGCACCATGTGCCACCATCTGCTTGACGACGATTCCCGCCGTGACATGCATGCTGAGCAGATTCAGCAGCGCCGTACCGATGCTGAAGACAGTGATGGTGGCCAGTTTGCCCCACACGATCTCCTGCCGGCGCGCCGGACTGGAGAGCAGCGTTTCCAGCGTGCCGCGTTCCTTCTCTCCGGCACACAAATCGATGGCCGGGTAGAAGGCTCCGGTCAAGGCCCAGACCAGCATCACGAAGGGCAGAATCTTGGACCACAGCATAGCGCGGCGGACTTTAGGAGGAGCCGTATCGGTCGATTGGACTTGCAACGGTTCGACCAGCTTGGGGCTCAGCCCCGCGCGCGCTAGTTGCTGCGCAACCCATTGTTCCCGCCATTGGTCCAGCACTTGGGCCAACCGAGACTGGGCCGTTTGCGATCGATCGCGCGCCAGATTCGTGACCGTTTGCAGACCGCTGGCCGGATGTCCCCCCGTCTTCTTCGTCTGCAACTCCGAATCCAGACCGATAGCTTTCTCTTGTTCGATCGGGCCGTCGGCATCGCCGTCGACAACCTCGTTCGCATCGCCGCTGGTTGGGCCGTCCGAGTCCAATCCGATGCGTTCTCGCAGGCGCCGCGAAAAGTCGGGATAGACCAATAACACGGCGTCGAACTGGTTGGTGGCAATCGCTTCTCGCGCTCGCTCGGCCAGTGTGGCCTGGGCGGCCGGATCGCGGGGCCACGGCGCGGTGCTGAACTCGATCAGCTCCTGCAGCTTCCCCGCCTGCACGGCGTCCGACAGCCGCCCGTCCGCATCCAGCAACGGCAGCTCCTCAGGCCAATTCTCGATGCCGACGACTTGCACCCGGACGGCGTACTCCCGTTTGAACTGGGCAATCTGCATCATCAGCATGCCCATCAG
>RFIQ01000508.1 GCA_003695565.1 Planctomycetota bacterium
GCCAATCCCCTCAAACGGCTGACTCGCGCCGAATACACCAACACGATGCGTGATCTTTTCGGCGTGGACTTTGATTTCACCGGTTTACTTCCGCCCGATCACGTGGAGCGAGGCTTCGACAAGTTTGGCGAGACCCAACTGATGTCGCCGCATCAGCTCCTCGCCTACCTCAAGACCGCTCGGTTCATCGCCGAGCGCGTGTTGCCGGATGTCAAACCCAAAACGAGAACGTGGGAATTCGATGTGCGGCATTTTCACGGCAGCAAAAACTTCGCGACGGGCGGAGGCGGGGATTACCGCGATGGGGACGACTATGTTCTCACGGGATTTCGTCCTTACCGCAGCAATCTGCACTTTTCGATCGATCCGGATCGCCACGACCAATTTGTGATTCCTGCGTTCGGTGTGTACCGGCTCGAAGTGAAAGCGCACGCGGACAAAGCCAACCAAGGCGAGATCATCGGGATCAATCTCGGGGACGGGCGTCACCCGACCAGCTTTCAATTGATCCGCCGGATCGCCATGCCGCGCGGTTCGAAAGGTTTTACGACCGAGCTGACTCTCGAAGCGGGCGACATGCTGGCCTTCACCTTCGACAGCGCCCGCGTACCGGGCAGGAGTCTCGCAAAGAAACCACATGACGGTCCCGCCATGCGGTTCTCCAACGTGAAGGTGACCGGCCCGTTGATTGAGCAGTGGCCGACTGCTGCGATGAAGGCGCTGCTCCCCAGGCCGGACATGAAGCCGCGGGAACTGGTTGATCACATCGCGTTATTGCTCACACAACGGCCTCTGTCGGACGCGGATCGCAGAGCATTCGTCGAGATCGCGCGGGCCAAACAGGCGTCCGGCGCCTCGATGACCGTCGTCGCCCGCAGCGTGCTGATCGCACTGCTGACCTCTCCGCACTTCATCTACAAGTCCGAGTCGCCTGAGTTGACCGATGTAGAACGAGCATACCGTCTGTCGTATTTCCTCTGGAACTCCGTCCCGGACGCCGAACTTCTCAGCGCGGCCAGGTCCGGAACTCTGGCCAAAGATCCATCCGCCCAGGTGGAACGGATGCTCAATGACGCCAGAGTCGGCCGCTTCATCGACGACTTCACGCGTCAGTGGTTGCAGCTCGACAAGGTCGACGACTTCGGGCCGGACGTGCGCGTGTTCAAGGATGTACGCCAAATGACGGTCGATTCCATGCGTCGCGAAGCCCGCGAGCTGTTTCGCTACCTGCTCGAGAACGATCTGAGCATGGAGCACTTCATCGACTCGGATTTCGTCATGGTCAATGACCGTCTGGCCCGCTTCTACGGTTTGCCCGCCGTCGAGGGTGACGCCTTCGTGCCGGTGAAGCTTCCTGCGGATAGCGAACGCGGCGGGCTGGTAGCCCAGGCCGGTTTCCTCAAGCTCACGTCGACCGACTTCGCTACGTCCCCGATCCGCCGAGGCGCGTGGATTCTGAAGAACCTCTACAACGAAAAGATCGAACCGCCGGCCGACGTGTTGATCAACGAGCCGGACATCCGCGGCACCACCACTATCCGCGAAGCCATTCTCAAGCATCAACAGCTTGAAAGTTGCGCCCGCTGTCATTCGAAGATCGATCCCCTGGGGTTCGCTCTCGAATACTACGACCCGGTCGGTCGCAAGCGGACCGAGTATCGCCACGTCAGAGAACTCCCTGCCGAGCAGGAGGGAACCACCTTCACAAAGAAACTCAAATTCACCACGGCTCCGATTGACGCCGCAATGACGCTGCCCAACGGCCGCGAGGTGCGCGACCTGCCCACGCTCAAAGCCGCTCTAATGGCCGACCGGGAACGCATCTTCAAGGGCATCATCGGGAAGCTCATCAGTTACGCTCATGGCCGCCAAATCAGCCACGCCGACCGACCGCATATCGACGCAGTCTGCGAGTCGATTGCTCAAAG
The DNA here is from genome assembly GCA_003695565.1 of Planctomycetota bacterium. GTDB lineage: Bacteria > Planctomycetota > Planctomycetia > Pirellulales > Pirellulaceae > Aureliella. The sequence continues at coordinate 1,929 of RFIQ01000508.1, forward strand.
GGATTACTCTCTACGCGCCACCATCCACGCCATCGTGGCCCACCCTGCCTTCGGCCGGAAATAGGGAGATGCAGAAATGATGGTCTCGCACGAAGGCACGATGACACAAAGGACCGCACATGCCGACTTTATGGCTTTGTGTCTTGGTGTGAGCGAATCGGCTCGAGGCACTGCTGCCCGGAAAACACTGAGCGTGTTTCCAAGTTCCTTGTCTCGGTTGGCACGACTCGGAGAGTCGAAGTACGTCCGTGGGCATACTCGACGTTTGTGCAGCACGATGTAAAAACAAAAGTGTGCCATGATCATCAAGGAGAAGGGCGAAGCGAGGCCCGCGGTTAGCGCCGGCATGTGATTTGCGCAATGCTTTGTGCTTCCGGCGGCTCACTAGTGTGATATAGGGCCCGCGGCTAGCGCCGGCGGCGGCCTAGGGCGGAAACGGTCAGTTCAAGCATCGTACGCATTCGAGTTTGACGGGAAAGATGTACCTCGAGCAAAAAACGCTGGTGGCGGCGTGGCATGTGAAGTTCTCGAAAGGTATGCTGAGAAGCAGTTCTGATCGTTCTCGTACGGATTTGGCAGTTCTCCTCTTGCAGGCAATTTTAAACCATGATTGATGTAAAGGTGAATCCACCCTCTGGAACACTCGTGCTCAACCGTCCCGAGCGATGCAATGCATTATCGCGGGAGATGATCCAAGGGTTGATTCGAGGATTGGACGATCTGCACCAGCAGAAGAATGTCCGCGGCGTGATCGTAACCGGTTCCGGTTCCCACTTTTGTACGGGGCTGGACGTGCATCAACTCAAAGAGACGGGTGAGCAGCCGGACGCGGATCGGCAGCAGCAGTGGTTGGAGGATATCGAGCTGGTTCACGAACTGTTGTTGAAGATGCTGCAGTTTCCCAAGCCGTTGATCGCTGCGGTGGATGGGATGGCATCAGGATCGGGGTTAGCGTTGATGCTGGCCTGCGATTTGGTGGTTGCCAGCCATCGTGCCACGGTGGAGTTGCCTGCAGCACGATTGGGCGTTGTGTCCGGATTGGCCATACCCCTGCTGACGTTTCGCGCAGGAGCCTCGACCGCCGCGCGCATCGTTCTGGGGGGCGATCGAATCACGGCGAGCGAGGCCAAGTCGCTGGGAATGGTCCATCATGTGGTCGAAGCGGATCAGATCTGGGTTCGCTCGCAGCATTGGGTAGAAGAGATTGCGGGCGGGGCGGCTGAAGCGCTGCAATTGAGCAAGCGATTGCTGAATGAGACGGTCGGGGAGTCACTGCAGACATGGTTATCGGTGGCGGCGGCCGCGGCGGCCACTAGTCTGACGACCGAGGCGGCCTCCGAGGGCTTGCAGGCTTTTACCGAAAAGCGTCAGCCCAAGTTCCCCTGATCAATTTACATCGCGATGTTTGATGATCTCTGTCTGGCATGGAGAAGCACACCTTGCAAACGCTGCTGTTCGAGGAACCGTGGATCATCGGCTGCATCGGCGGATTGACAGGCGGGTTGGCTCTACTCGTGTGGACGCAAACCGGCGTGCGGGCGGCTCTGCACACCGGTTTAACGCTGTTGATAGCCACCTTGGTTGCCATTGCCATCAACGTCCAGGTGGAAACGGATCGGGAGCGGATTCGCAACGTGTTGCACGAGGTGGCACGGTTGCTAGAGGCCAACC
>RFIQ01000509.1 GCA_003695565.1 Planctomycetota bacterium
GGTATTGGGAAGCGGTTCCGACGTGTGGAAATACTGGGCCGAACGCTGCGCCGGCAACTTGTGCGATGCGGCTTGGAATGAAATCGAAAACGGCATCGCTCGTTCGGCCGGCACGTGCATGACGATGGGGACAGCATCCACCATGGCCTGTATCGCCGAAGCGCTGGGGATGACCCTGCCCGGCGCGGCCTGCATCCCGGCTCCTCTGGCCGACCACGATCGGCTGGCGACCGCCACTGGGCGCCGAGCGGTCGAGATCGCCTGGCAGGCAGTTCGCCCCAGCCAGATCGTGACGGAGCGGGCGATCGAAAACGCCATCGTCGCCGACCTGGCTATAGGCGGATCCACCAACGCGATCGTCCATCTCATTGCTCTGGCAGGCCGCATTGGTGTCGAACTGAAACTCGAGCGTTTCGACGCCTTTTCGGGGCGCGTACCCGTGCTGGGCGATATCCGTCCAGGAGGAAGGTTCCTGATGGAGGATTTCTACCAGGCAGGTGGTCTGGCTGGGCTGCTATCGCGGTTGACCGACCTGTTGCACCTGGATTGCCCGACCATCAACGGCCAGACTCTGGGCCAGCAGATCGCCGGCGCCGAAGTACTCGACGACGAAGTCATCCGCCCGCGCGACAACCCCGTGGCGGCGACCGGCGGTACGAATGTGCTGTTCGGTAACCTGGCACCGCAGGGCTGTGTCCTGAAGACGGTGGCCGCCGATCCGAAACTCCTGCACCATCGCGGGCCAGCCGTCGTCTTCGAAAACTACCCCGATTTGAAACAGCGGATCGACGATCCAGATCTACCGGTCACGGCCGATTCGGTACTGGTCTTGCGCAGTGCGGGGCCCTTGGGGGCACCGGGGATGCCCGAGTGGGGAATGCTACCCATTCCGAAGAAACTGCTGCAACAAGGCGTACGCGACATGGTTCGTATTTCCGATGCGCGAATGAGCGGAACCAGCTACGGTACGTGCATCCTCCATGTTTCCCCGGAGTCCCACGTGGGTGGCCCGTTGGCGCTGGTGCAGACGGGGGACGAAATCGAGATCGATGCCCACCGGCGTCGCATTCATTGGCACGTGAGCGATGAAGAAATCCAGCGGCGTCGCGCCGCTTGGCAACCACCGCCTCCCGGTCCCCAGCGTGGCTACCAGGCGATGTTCGCCCGCCACGTTACCCAGGCGCATCAAGGCTGCGACTTCGACTTCCTCCACGGCCGCAGCCCCGGTGCCGAACCGGACATCTTCTAGTGCGCCCGATTGCCCGCCGCCCAGCAGTCGCCGAACACTCAACTACTGGGCGAATGGTCCGCCGTCGGTATGCTATTTCTCGCGTTCAACTGCGGTCGCTACAATTCCGATGTGAGGCCCCGTTCTTCCGGTTGTGCGGTGAGAAAGTGCAGGTTTCGCCGGCTGCAGTCAACATGCCCAGGCAACCGATTCGCTCGAAGGAGACAGCCAGTGGTTGAATCGACGTCATCAAGAAGCCGCATCGTGTGGATACGCTGCGATGGCTGCGGAGAGCCTGGGCGGATCGACCTGGCCCATCCCTCCATGCAGACCGCCTGCCGTCGCTGCGGCCGGTTGCTGTGGACGACTGCGGTGGCACGCATCGCCCAAGATTTTCATTGCCCGCCGCAATCGACGATCGCGACGCTGCAGCCACAATCCATGCAAGGTGTCATCCAGGAGTTGGCTGCGGCCGCCGCGCAGGCGAATCGGTGGACGCCAGAACAACAATCGGCGTTGTCCTCAGCCATGATCCAGCGCGAGGCGCTCGGTTCGACGGGATTGGGACGCGGCGTCGCCGTACCGCACGCGTCGCTCGATTGGATCGACCGACGTGTTACGGTACTGGCCTACGCCCCCTTGCCCATCGAGTTCCACGCCCTCGACGGACGCCCAGTCCACACACTGTTCATGGTGGCCTCACCCAAGCGCGACCGCGCCGACCATGTGCGTTACATGGAGCGCGTTACGCGATTGCTGCGCTCCATCGTCGAACAAGACTAAGCGGCGGAGCGCATGCTGCGATGTGGATGCCAACCGGGGCCCCGGCAAGATTCGCAGGGCTGCTATTCGGGGTTATCCGTGGTATTGATGATCTTATCTTCGCGGACTTCCGGCCCCGTGTATTCCTTCGTATCGAGTTTCAACTCGAAATCGGTACGGTGCTGATCCGCGACGTACTTGAGATCCGATTTGTACGGCGAGTATCGATCGATTACATACAAGTAATCCGGCTCCGTGCTAGTCTGTCCACCGTCGGCCGCGGCCGGATCCTCGATATGCACGATATAAGTTCCCGGAGGTACGCCCTTGTTACGTCCGGACGTCATTTCGAATCGCCCATTCTCGTCTGCCATGGCGATTGGGGGGCGAACGGAGTCAGCGATCTCGGGCTGGAAGGTAATCTGCACCCAGGGCACCGGTTTGCCGTCGTGGGTCACTACCCCGGCGCACCGATAGTAGTCGGGCTCCCCGCACCCGACCATCATGGCCACCAAACTCAACAAAGCGCCAACGGCGCTGAATCGTACCATCATCCGAAAATCCTCCCTTAGAGTCCTAATCTTTCCACCGGCAAATCTAACTGCAATCCAAACTCACGTTAGCCCATAGTCGCCCGCGAGTCCCTCGCGGCAACTCACCAAGCAAGTCAAGCCGCAATCCAGACCGACGTTAGCTTACCCGATTCATTATTGCCGATCACCCCGGGGCTTGCCAAATGCTTGTGCTTGCCCCCTGGGAAGAAAATCAGCACATAATCCCAGCTCCCGGAGATCGTCCGGAGGGGCAAGGCTGCTGCCGAGCCGGACCGGGAGAGGACCAATGCCACTCGAACCGCCATCCTTCGCCAATCCACTCGGCTAACAAAACACCCGTGACGCCGTAAACCACGCCACGGGTGTCGTTTGGGTTCGTTGACAAACAGTAGCAACGAGTGAGCTTATTGATTGGGCAAGCTTACCGTCTGACCATCATCCTTGCTGTGCAACCGCCGCCATGGCGGGAGCGCAATGCTGTCGGTGATGAACTGCACGCTGCCATCGGACATCGCTACCATCACGCCACCGAC
>RFIQ01000510.1 GCA_003695565.1 Planctomycetota bacterium
AGCGGACCTGCTGGATCTGCTGGGCGACCACGCTCCGGCGATCGAACTGAGAGGACTGGACGCTGTCGTCGCAGCCGCAGCGCGCGGCGATCTCAGGTCGGCCGAACGAATGATCGGAGCGGCACCTGAACTGCTCGATCAACTCCTGGCACATGGAGGTACGCTGGCAGGCCACTTCGCTGGCAGCGGAAACACGGCGGGCCTGGAAGTCCTTTTTCAATTGGGTACACCGGTCGATGCGACTTTCGCCGACGAAGACCGATATTGGGAGTTGGCCGCGGACAGCACGCCGTTGCACGTAGCCGCCTGGCGTGCCAGGCACGCGACCGTGCGGCGGCTGATCGAATTGGGCGCCGACGTTCGCCGCCGCGATTCTCAGGGTCGATCGGCTTTGCAGCTCGCTGTGCGCGCCGGCGTGGCCTCCCATTGGACGGAACTCCGCGCTCCCGAGTCGGTCGCCGCCCTGCTGGCCGCGGGCGCGGATCCCGACGAAGTATCACTGCCGACCGGCTACGAGCCCTTCGACGCATTGATCGCGCGGGCTCGAGATGGCGGTCGGCCGTGAAACGCCGCGTGTCGCACCGACGAATGTAAGCTGAGCATCATCGATGTGCAGCGGCCATCACAACGGGACGACATCCACCGCCACCGCCTTGAACGCGGGCGTGCGACTGAGCGGATCGATGTCGCGGGGTACGAGCACGTTGGCTTCGGGAAAGTACATCAGCACATTGCCCGGCCGGATGCGTTCGAACGGTCGGGCCAAGATACCGGACATGCTGCCAGCCGAACTGCGGACGCTGACTGGTTGGTCAGGCGTCAATCCGAGGCGCTGCATATCGTCCGGATGCATCAAGATCACGTCGCGTCGCTGTTGACCCCGGTACAGATCCTCTTCCTCGTACACCACCGTATTGAACTGGCCTTCGCTCCGCACGGTCATCAAGCGCAACTGCCCCGACTCGCTGCCCACTAGCGGGGTAATGTGATAGGTGTGGAGTGCGGCCCGGCGATCGGGCATCGCGAACTGGGGCTGGTGGAGCGTGCGACCGGCGATGGTGAACTCCTGCCTGGTTTCATCGATTTGGCCGATGGCATCGTAACCGGGCACCACTCGCGCGATCCACTGGCGCAGCGTTTCAGTCCGGCTGAGCTGATCCCAATCGACGTGCTGGCGATTGCCGACCACACGTCGGCCCAATTCGGCGATCACCTCGATCTCGCTGCGCGGACCTGGCAACCTGGGCGGTCCACCGTCGCTCAGGCGCACGTAATTGAACATCGACTCCTGCGTCGTCGGCTGCGGCTCCTCGTCCCGCGCGCGGACGGGCAATACGATCGTCTCGGCTGCCGTACCATGGACATGGCCCGTATTGAGAGTGGTGTTCAGCATGACGATCATGTCGAGCTGGCTGAGCGCCCGCTGGGCAGCCGCGGCGTCGGGATTGGAGCCGAACAGGTTGCCTCCCAGGCAAAAGGCCATCCGCGCGTCGCCGCGCTCGGCCGCCTGCATGCACGCCATCGTGTCCCAGCCGGGTTGTTCGGGGAGCGACAGGCCGAACTCCGTCTGCAGGGCTTCGAAAACGGCCTGCTTGAGCTGCGGTGTCACGCCGACCGACCCGATTCCCTGGACGTTCGAATGCCCCCGAATGGGCATCAATCCCGCGCCGGGCCTTCCGACCATGCCGCGCAGCAGCGCCAGGTTGACGATGGCCGACACGTTGTCGACACCGTGCCGATGGTGCGTGATCCCCATCGTCCATCCGAACACGGCCGATGATGCTTGGGCATAGATTTCAGCCAGCTCCCGCATCTCGGCCTGGCCGATGCCGCTCCGCGCTTCCAGTTCCGTCCACGCCTGCCGGCTCAGCCAGTCAAGATAAGCATCGACACCCGAACAATGCCGCTCCAGAAAAGCGGAAGCCGCATGCCCGCCTTCGACGGTCGCCTTGGCCATTCCGGTCAACAGAGCCAAATCGCCGCCGATATGCGGTTGGACAAAACGATGCGCGATCCTGCCCGACGACAACATGCTTCGCCAGTCACTGGGTACGCGAAATCGCTCCAGCCCCAGTTCGCGCACTGGATTGATCACCACGACCTTGCCACCGCGACGCCGCACGTGCGTCAGCGATGTCATCAACCGCGGGTGATTGCTGGCCGGATTCCCGCCGATCAGAAACACCAAATCGGACTGCTCCAGATCGTCCAGCGTAATCGTCGCCGTTCCGGTACCCAGGGCGCGGCTCAGCCCGACGCCACTGGCCTGATGGCAATAATAACTGCAATTGTTGACGTTGTTGGTGCCGTATAGGCGGGCCAGCAATTGCAGCAGAAAACCGGCCTCGTTGCTGCTCCGACCGCTGAAATACCAGAATGTCTGCTGTGGTGCCGTCTTCTTCAGTTGCGCCTCGATGCGATTGAACGCTTCGGCCCAGGTAATTGGTCGGTAGTGCGACTGACCTCGCTCCAAGAGTATCGGCTGCACCAGTCGCCCAGCCATTTCGAGCTGCCGGGGCGTCCACTGCCGCAACTGGTCGATCGAATGCCGCGCCCAGAAGTCGGCGGTGATTCCCGGTTGCATGTCGGCCATGTTGGCCTGCACCGACTTCTTGCACACTTCGGGGAACGAACCGCGTTCGTTGACCATGCCGCCGCGCTGGCCCCCCATGCCCAGCGCGCAGGTCTTGCACGCGTTCTTGGAACGCAACGTGCGGAACATGGCTCGGACCCCGCCAGCCCGCCGCGCCATGGCCAGTGAATAACGCACCGCTCGCCAACCACCGCCAGCCTTTACTCGCACCATCTTCGCCCCCTCTCCGCTTCGATCTCGGCGCTCAGCCATCTACCCGCTTTCCGAGTGTAACCGACGCGCGGCTCGAGTTCAGCAGGCGGGCCGTGCCGTTCCTTTGTCAATCATCTCTTCTGAGACTAATCCAGGTCGCTCTGCCGGTGCATGGTAGCGAACGTCGAAAGTGTGGCCTCGATCGCTTGCCGCAACGGTGTATGCGGGGCACCAGGAAAGTGCCTGGTAAACGCATCGTATTGCAAATCGCAGATGAACGGGACTTCGTCTGCGCCGATGCCGATGTTCACTCCCCCTGGCAATCCGATCGCCTTCGCCGCCTGCTGGATCACTTCAACCAGTTCGGCCATGGCGACGGTATGGCTGGGGAGTGTGAATACGCCAAAGCCGGTCCAGGGGCGAACAGCCGTCAAGGCGAACTGCGCGCCGACATCCGGCGCGTACAGGTAGTCTTGCCGGTTGCGAAACGGAATCGTGTATGGATGCCCTTTGACCAGGTGCTTCATCGCGGTGGTTGGTGTCGAAGTCAATCCACGATCGCGTCCGGGGCCGAACAGCACTCCGGGGCGCAGGCACACGGTTGAGATACCCGTTTCGTCGACGAAAATGCGACACAGATGCTCCGCGGCCAGCTTCCATACACCGTACACGTTCACCGGCCGCGGCTCGATCGTCTCCGGCAACGGACCTGGCGGATACTCGGACCGATGACCGTAGACGGCGATCGAACTGGCGAACACCACCCGTTGGACACGGTCACCGTGCCGCTTGATCGCTTCGAGCAAATGTTGCGTTCCCGCCAGATTGGTTTGCAGCCCCAAATCGCGGTTGGCCTGGCAGTCCGGAGTCTGCAGGGCAGCCAGGTGGATGACTCGGGTGATCGAATGACGAGTCAGAACTCCGGCAATCTCCTGCGGATCGGTGATGTCGAGCCTCTCGACGCTCAACCTGGGATGCTGCGTCAAACCCAATACCCGCCGGAGCCGATCCGGATCGGCTCGGCGAGCCGAAATCACCACCTGGCATTCGGTCTGGTCAAGCAAGTAACGGGTCGCATGGGCGCCGATGCATCCCAATCCGCCGGTTATCCACACAGTTTCCATCAACTTCAACTCCGCGTGCGAGGTGCAGCGACAGGTTGGTCGATTCGTCCGGAGGCGTCAAGGGCTCGAGTTCGCTGCGGCGACTTTCGCAATCGGCCCGATGCCGTAGAATGACCTTGGCATTTTTTTCCTGGCAGGTCACAGGCAGGGTATCGATGAAAGTACTAGTGATAGGCAATGGCGGCCGCGAACACGCGTTGGCCTGGAAGATCAAGCAAAGCCCCCGAGTCGACCGCGTCTTCGTCGCCCCAGGCAACGCGGGCACCGCGATCGATGCAGAAAACGTTGACATTGCGGCGGATGACATCGAGGGACTGATCCGGTTCGCCAAGCAGGAGAGCATCGGGCTGACTGTGGTCGGTCCCGAAGCGCCGTTGGTGGCAGGTATCGTCGATGCGTTCGAAGACGAGAAACTGCGGATTTTCGGCCCCAGCCGCCAGGCGGCTCAGTTGGAAGGCAGCAAAGCATTTTGCAAGAACCTGTTGCGGCAAGCCGACGTGCCGACAGCCGATTTCCAGGTGTTTCGCGATCCCGATGATGCCATGCGGTTCATCAAGGGCCGATACCCCGGCGAAAACGACCGTTGCCCCGTGGTGGTCAA
>RFIQ01000511.1 GCA_003695565.1 Planctomycetota bacterium
ACAACCTGGCTAGCGGTCAGCCGGCGCGGCGGGACGCCATGCAGCAGCAATGGGAAACGTGGGCCCGTTCGGTGGGCGTCGCTTTTCCCCAGCGGTTTAACATGTACGAGTACTTGAATCAGCTCAAGAAGCAAGAGCGGCAACCATGAAACGCACCCCTCGACTCGATCTGCCCGGTTTGTTCCGAATCTGCCTCAGCGCCGTGATGACCGTCTCAGCCGCCTGGGCCTTCGCCGCGGACCGCCCCAACATCGTATTCATCTTCAGCGACGACCATGCTCCGCATGCCATCGGCGCTTACGGAACGCGCTATGCGTCCCTGGATCCTACGCCGAATATCGACCGCTTGGCCCAGCAGGGCATGCTGTTCCGCAACAGCTTTTGCACCAACAGCATCTGCGGCCCCAGTCGTGCGGTCATCTTGACGGGCAAACACAGCCACAAGAACGGGTTCATGAACAACGGCAATCGGTTCAATCCCGACCAGCAGACTTTCCCCAAGCTGCTGCAACGGGCCGGTTATCAGACAGCCATGTTCGGCAAATGGCATTTGCAAAGCAATCCTCAGGGGTTTGATGCCTGGGAAATTCTGCCGGGGCAGGGCGAATACTACAATCCGGTTCTGATCAGCCCCCAGGGGAGGAAACAGTACGAAGGATACTGCACGGATATCGTCACCGATTTGGCGCTGGACTGGTTGCGCGAGGGACGCGATCCGGACAAACCGTTCATGCTCATGTGCCAGCACAAAGCGCCCCACCGTTGCTGGATGCCGCCACCACGCTATTTGACGCTGTATGACGACGTGACGGTCCCCGAACCCCCGACGCTGTTCGACGATTACCGCGACAACGCCTTGCCGGCGCACATTCAGGAAATGGAAATCGATCGGCACATGCACCTGGTGTTCGATTTGTTCGTCGATCCGCCGCCCGGATTCGACCCTGAAAAAGAGGTGGGAACGGACAAATCGGCCTGGCGCAACATGAAGAAAATGACGCCGGAACAATTGCGGCAGTGGCACGCCGCCTACGGGCCCAAGAACGAAGCTTTCCGCCGCGCGAATCTGTCGGGTAAAGACCTGGTGCGTTGGAAGTACCAGCGCTACATCAAGAACTACCTGCGCTGCGTCAAGACCGTGGACGATAGCGTGGGGCAGTTGATGGCCTACCTGGAGGAAGCCGGATTGGCCGACAACACCATCGTGATTTACAGTTCCGACCAGGGGTTCTTTCTAGGGGACCACGGTTGGTATGACAAGCGATGGATTTACGAAGAATCGCTGCGCATGCCATTCATCGTGAAATGGCCTGGTGTTACCGCGCCAGGATCGACCTGCGATGCGATGATCCAGAATCTGGACTACGCTGAAACGTTCCTCGACATGGCGGGCGTTTCCATTCCCGCGGACATGCAGGGCCGATCGCTGGTCCCCCTGCTGCGTGGCCAGCCCCCCGAGGATTGGCGGACGTCGATCTACTACCACTTTTACGAATTCCCCAGCGTGCACATGGTGGCTCGGCACAACGGCGTGCGGACCGAACGATACAAACTGGCACACTTCTACCAATTCGATGAATGGGAATTCTACGACCTGGCGACGGACCCGGACGAACTGACCAATCAGTACGGCAATCCGCAGTACGCCGAGCAGATCGCCGCGTTGAAAGATGAGCTGCATCGCTTGATCGAATTCTATCAGGATGATTCGGATCAGTCGGTCATGCCGGCCGAGTGGCAGGCTCAGTTCCGTCAGAAGGCGGCTCGGTAGCGTCCGCCGTCCAGCCGGGCAACCGCCTGCGTGAAATTGGCATCATCGTGCATCGGAGACATTTCGACATGTGGCACCATCGCAGGCTCCTGGCGGCGATCATCTGCCGTGGGTTGGCTCTGGTCTACCTGAGTACCGTTTGCCCCGCGCTGGGTCAGTGCGCGCCCCCCAACATCGTGTTGATTTTCATCGATGACATGGGATGGGGCGACCTATCGTGCTTTGGCAATCAGGAGGTTGAGACGGAGAATCTGGACCGGTTGGCTGCCGAAGGAATTCGCTTCGAGCAGTTCTATGTCAACTCGCCCATTTGTTCCCCGTCGCGAGTCGCCATATCGACCGGCCAGTATCCGACGCGCTGGGACATCACCTCTTACTTGAACAATCGTCAAAGCAATATCGAGCGCGGAATCGCTCAGTGGCTGGATCCGGCTGCACCCATGCTGGCTCGCTATTTGCACGACGCGGGGTACAAGACGGGGCACTTCGGCAAGTGGCACATGGGCGGCCAGCGGGATGTCGGGGACGCTCCGTTGATCACCGAATACGGTTTCGACGCATCGCTGACGAACTTCGAGGGCTTGGGCCCTCGGGTGTTGGCCATGAAGGACGCCTACGACGGCCGCCCACCTCAACCCCATACGCTCGGCTCGGACAAACTGCCGACCGGGCCTATCTATTGGCAGGATCGCGCAAACATCACCGCCACGTTCGCTTCGGCCGCCATCGAGTTCATCAAAGCGGCGATGGCGGAAGGGAAGCCGTTTTACGTGAACCTGTGGCCTGATGACGTGCATTCTCCGTTCTTTCCGCCCAAGTCGCGGCGCGGCGACCAGTCCAAACGGGATCTGTACCACGGCGTTTTGGACACGGCCGATGAACAGATCGGCGTGCTGCTGGGCCTGATTCGTCACACGCCCGAGTTGCGTGACAACACGTTGGTCTTCGTTTGCAGCGACAATGGCCCCGAGCAGGGTGCCGGTTCGGCAGGCCCCTTCCGCGGTTTCAAAACGCACCTGTTCGAGGGTGGGATTCGGTCCCCGTTGATCGTATGGGGCCCTGGGTTCATTGCCCCAAATAAGCGCGGAACGGTCGATCAGCACTCGGTTCTGGCAGCCATCGATTTCGCCCCCTCCGTACTGCAAATCGCCGGCATCGATGCCG
>RFIQ01000051.1 GCA_003695565.1 Planctomycetota bacterium
CCTGACTCAACGCGACTCTCCTTCTCCGCGATGGTATGCAACCGGATGACCGGCCATGCGAACTAAAAACTTCGATTGCCGCGTTCCTCACGGCCTTCTACATTGCTTGGTTCCACCCAGCCGAGTTGCATCCCGCCATCGGTTCCGATACGAGTGCAACTCAACACGCCGTCGCCGCATGCCCATTGGGCAGTCTTCCCCGCGCAGGTGACCTCACCATGCGGGAATAGACAATCGCGACAACAGCGTCAATGTTCTTTTTCGGCAACCGCTGTTAAAAAATTCGGGTTATTCCGGCAAGTTAAGCTTTTTCGATCCTGCCGATTGTGATGCCAACGCTATCAAATCGCGGTCCGCGCCCCGCATCAGCACCTCTCGGGCCCCTCTCCACGCGATTGCCCAGGATGGCACCCGCCAGCGGATTGCATCCCCCGGATACCTGTCTGGACGCCGCCGAGGTTCCTGCAGCCGCTGGAATCAGATCGACGGCTGTCGCAAACTGGATTACCGGGATGTCGATTTGACAGCATGGTGGTGCGGGCTCTGATCAGGGGCATGAAGCGGTTAGGGGCCGCGGCACGCGGATCTGTAAGCCTGGTTGGCTACACGAATACAACTAATACAAGTAATACAAGGTTGAGGGGGCATAACGCGACCCGAGTTGCTGTACCGACTATCACGCACTTTCATGCACCACCAGTTGCCTGGGGGATTGCCTGGGGGATGCTAGCTTTGGCACCGAAAGTGCACAGCTTCGTTGCTGTAACCTAGGCTTTGGGCGTTGGTTTTGAGGCCGTGTGAAATGGTCCTGGATCGGAGCTACGGCCAGGCCGGCCGCAACGGTGTGATTTTAGTGAGGGTTTGGTGATGGCTGTCGGAATAGCAGGTTCGGATGTGGGCGCGCAAAACGAGCTGGCGAGCGACCAGGGCCACTTGTCTGTCGCCGATCGCGTCGTAGGACATCCGCATGTCGTGTTGGTGATCGCGTTTGTGCTGGGGGTGATCGCCGCCCAGTCGGTTCGGGCGCAGGTCATCGCGCCGCCGCCCGACGCCGAGCCCCAGCCGCCGTCGTCCGTCGAGGAGCTGCCACCGCCTCAACCACAACAGCCTGCCTCCGGATCGGGGAATCCGTCGCTGGATTCGCACGGCGCGGAGATCGAGGCAAGGAGTCGCGTGCCGCAGGAAACCGGCTTGGACCAGGCGAAGGTCGAGATCCTGTCGACCGGTCCGCTCCATGAAGCGTTTGTAGGAACAGAGCGGGTATATCGCCGGATGCAGCCATCGGCCGTTCCACCTCCGGCACCGTTGAGCGAGTTGCCGCCGTCCCCGTCGTCCTTCAGCGAATCGGCCCAGTGGATCCCGGGTTACTGGGATTGGGACTCGATGCGAGGCGAATTTGTATGGGTCAGCGGGTTTTATCGCCGTGCTCCTCCGGGCCGAAAGTGGGTTCCCACCGCATGGGTGAAAACGGAAGGTGGTTCCGAGCGGATCGCGGGTTACTGGGGGGAGGCGGAACAGGATCGGCCCGAGGTTCTACCGCCACTGCCGGAGTCTCTTCCCGAGCAACCATCGGCGCCGCCCAGTGACGATGCATTCTGGATTCCAGGATCCTGGGAGTGGAAAGAAGGGGAATACGTCTGGCGTGCGGGATATTGGACCAGGCGGCACCCGCGGTGGATTTGGCAACCGGCACAGTACATAGAAGTGCCCGACGGAGTGATTCATGTTTCCGGATACTGGGACTATGAGCTTCCGGTTCGTGGCATTCCCAGCCGCGCCGCAATCCTGCACAGCCCATCGCAGCCAGGCGGACCCGTTCGGTGTGTCCCCGTTGCAGCGAAGCCGGAAGAGCTGCTGCATCGGATTTTCATCCGTCCCGGAGATCCCCGGTTTTATTATTCGGTACGGGGTGTTTCCGCGCGTTCCGCCAGTGGCCCGTCGGAGCTCGTGCCTTGGTTTCTGAGTACCGATGTGGATCATGCCATCCTGCGGGATTACTACGAATGGGACTTCCGGCGCCGGGGGCAATCGTTGCGGACGGCCTTGCTGCCTGATTCGGTTGCAGTCCCGCCGGCAGCTCGATCGGGTACCGCGCCGGGGGACGTCCTGTTTGAGCTGCGTGTGCAGGGCGGACCGGTTCCCATCCCGGTCGCACCACCTTGGTTGCTCCCGAGCGCCCCGGGCTGGATTCCCCCCCTTTCCGTTGCACCGCCGGGGATGAGTTTGCGCGACCGATTGCAATATCGGCAGGAGCAGGCAGCGCGTCGGGCCATGCGATGGGCGGAAACGATGCCACGGCCGGGTGGGCCTTGGGCGTTTCCCCCACTGCCAGTTCCCCCCTTCGGATTTCCTCCCGCGTGGCGCCCGGGCTGGTAGGTGAGCAGGGACCGGCCCCAACGGCCTGAAGAATTCCTGGCATGAAACGGTGCGCACGCAGCCAGTTCCGTTCGGGCGCGCACGCCCGTCTCTCAGGCCTGCGTGGCGGTTGGATCGACCGAAGGAGTTCTGGTCCGCTCCAGCAACCGTTTTTGGTACTGGCTCTGGGCGACATCGACCAGCACCAGTACGGTGATCACGAAGTAAAAAGTGGTCTTTTGCATGGCTTCGACCTGGTAACCGAAGAACGCCAGGTGCGCCGTGTGCCCCCCTTCGCTAACCAGCATGACGCCGACGATCAACAGGATGAACAATCCCAATACCTCGTAGGTCCGATTTCGTTTCAAGAATTCGGCTACGCTATCGGCCAGGTAGATCATCATTAGGCCACTGAGCACGATTGCGGTGGAGATGACAATCATGTTCTCCGACAACGCCCGCGCGCTGAGGATGGAATCGAAAGAAAAAACTACGTTCATCAAGACGATCCAGAATACGGCGGTGCCCACGCTTCGCCGCGCAGGTGCATCGCCATGCGCATCGGGATCGGCCGCGACCATGTGGTAGATCTCTTTGATGGCGGTGTAGATGATGAATGCGCCGCCGACCAGAACGATCAAACTTTCCAGATTGAACGAACACTGCAACCAGGCATTTTCGGTTCCTTGACCCAGGACCAGGAACGGTTGTTCGAATGCTGAAACCAGGCGTTCGACGGCGAATAACAAACCGATGCGAAAGAAAATCGCCAGCCCGATGCCCAATCGGCGCACCAACGATTGTTGGCTTGATTCGACTTTCTTGGACTCGATCGAAATGTACAGCAGATTGTCGAACCCCAGCACCGCTTGGAGGAAGATCAGCACGATCAGTGTCAGCAAGTTGTGCAGTTGGAACAAGTCGGTCAGCCACTGCATGTCGGTGCTTCCTTTGTGAATCGGGTCGTTCGATTGAAACGCGTGTTTCCAGGTTCCGGGCAGTGCGGCACGCACAGGTGGTCGCTGGCCACACGCGCGGTATGGCGCCATTTCTGACGTCGCTGGGGCGGTTTCTCTCATGGGGGCGAATACTCGCTCCCAAATGGTACCGCAGGACTTTGCGAAGTACAGTGTGATTTGATGTACAATGGCGTGCGGCCAGGCTGTGGAACCCCCGCAACCTCCCCCGCGGGCCGGCATGCGCCGCCCGACGCCTACGCAACCCTACGCGCACCTTGCACCCTACGCGCACGTCGCTCCCCGGCACGATGAAAAGGACAGGTAGAAGCATGCGGATGATCAATTTCCTAAGCTATGGGACCGTTTGCAGACGGTCCCCAGTTCGGTCGACGAGTTGGATTGCTGCGATCTTGCTTGCGGCGATCGGTTGCGTCGGGATGGCAGAAGATCGCCCAAATATCGTGTTTATCCTGGTCGATGACCTGGGAAAGATGGACTTGGGTTGCGAGGGCAGCACGTTTTACGAAACGCCGAACATCGATCGCCTAGCCGCTCGCAGCGTGCGGTTCGTTAACGGCTATTCCGCATGTCAGGTCTGCAGCCCCTCCCGCGCCGCGATCCAAACGGGCAAGTATCCACCCCGAGTGCAAATCACTGATTACATCGCGCCCAGCGGCGCGAACCAACCCGACCAATGGCGGCGCAATACTCGATTGCTGCCGGCCGGTTTTCGCAAACAACTGGCCTTGGAAGAGACCACGCTCGCCGAGGCCCTGAAGGCCGTCGGATACAGCACGTTCTTCGCCGGCAAGTGGCATCTGGGGGGCGAGGGATTCTACCCGGAGGATCAAGGGTATGACATCAATGTGGGAGGTCATGAGGCTGGTACGCCACCGGGAGGATATTTTGCTCCCTACCGCAATCCCAAGCTGTCGGGACCTCCCGGTGAGTACTTGCCGCTCCGGTTGGGGCGGGAAACGGCTGATTACATCCGCCGACAGGCTGACCAGACGCAACCATTCTTCGCCATGCTCTCCTTCTACTCCGTGCACGCTCCGATTCAGACGACCGAAGCGTTGTGGCGCAAGTACCGCGACAAGGCGGAGCGAATGGGATTGGTCGTCCAGCGCCAGCGATTCGTGTTCGATCGGACGCAAGAGGTGCGCCAGGTCCAGGACAATCCCTTGTATGCAGGGATGATGGAGGCCATGGATGCGGCCGTCGGGTTGGTGTTGCAGGCCGTCGAGCAATCGGGACAGGCTGACAACACGGTGATCGTCTTCACGTCTGACAATGGCGGCGTCTCATCCGGAGATGGCTACGCCACCAGCGCGCTGCCACTGCGCGGCGGTAAAGGAAGGCAGTGGGAAGGCGGGATCCGCCAGCCGTACTACATCCATCTGCCGGGAATGGAGCAAGGCAGCGATTGCGAGGCCTTCGCCAGCGGTATCGACTTTCTGCCCACCCTCGTCGAGTTGGCCGGTGGCGAGCTGCCGGCCGGAATCGACGGCGTCAGCCTGGTCCCGGCCCTGCAAGGTCAACCCATGCCGCCCCGGGCCTTGTACTGGCACTACCCACATTACGGCAACCAGGGAGGCGAGCCGTCGGCCATCATGCGGCAAGGAGATTGGAAGCTGATCCACTACTACGAAGATGGCCGCAACGAGTTGTACAACCTGAGCGAGGACCTGGGAGAGCAGCAGGATGTGGCGGCCGAACACCCTGAACGCACCGCCTCGATGTGGCGCGCGCTGCAAGCCTGGTTGGACGCCATCGATGCGCGTTATCCCACGCCCAATCCGAATTTCGATCCCGATGCCTACGCCCGATCGCTCCAGCAAATCCAACAAGTGCGGATGAAAAACCGGGAACGCGAGCACTGGGGTTATCTGCAGCCCGACTTCGTGCCCCGCGGCGGGTGGTGGGAAACGCGGGGGCGTTGAACCGGCACGGTAGACGCCCGGACCACCACGCACCTATAATGGAAGGACAATGGTGACGCGTGGCAAGCAGGATGCTGACCCCCCATGTGTTCAACTTGACAGTGCACTACATCTAGCCTGAATTGTTCTTCAACGCCTCGTTGGCTGTTGCAACTGGCTAACTGAAAAGGAGTTGTGGCTAGATTGCCCAATATACCGCGCCGATCGTGCGGAACGCGTCCGCGACCGGTTCGCGCGACGTTTGCAGGAACCGGGGCCGACGTATTAACGAACCGGGGCTAGCGCCCCGCGGCTGATGAATAATCCGGGCTAGCGGCTGGGATGTCCCATCCCCACGAACTCCGGACGTGTGCAGTTTGAGCTTGCGCCCGTGCGGAAACAAGCGTGCTCGGGTTTCTCGCCGATTTTTCCGCCCTTCTTGGGAGATAAGAGGAATGAACCGTTTTGCTCTGCTCGTCGTCCTGGCCTTGATCGGTTACTCCGTGTGGTTGCGTGCGCGGCGCGACGATTCGCCAGAGAGCACGGCGGTCGAACAATCTGGCAGCCAGGTTGCATCCGCTGAGAATTCGGCGACCAACACGGGTGACGAGGTGATCGAGCCGCAGCAGGGAAGTGCTGGTGCCCCGGTGCTAGCAACGGCACAAGTGGTGCCTGCTGAAAAAACCAGTCCAAACAGTGTCGATCAAGTCGACCCGCAGAGTAGCGCGGCAAGCCCTGCCGTGACTTCCGTGCCAACCGGTTCAAACGGTGCCAATCGACTCGGCGCGGCGCAGGCTGGTACCCCGCGCGAAACGCCTGGCGTTGCCGGCGACAAGGACAAACAGCAGGCAGCCGCCGGCTCGGTTGAGGCAACGGCTTCCGCGCCGAACGGCCGCTCGGCAAGGTCGGGTACTTTCCCTGCGAAGTCCGTCCAGGAAAAATCCATGTCTCGTTCCCCCGCAAAAACAGGAGCCGTTCGGGTGGCCAAGCAATACAATCCGTTGACTCCAGAAGAGAAACGCATCATTTGGTACAAGGGAACCGAGTTTCCGGGGACTGGCGAGTACGAGCACAACAAACGCAAAGGCACCTATATCTGTCGCCAGTGCAATGCTGTGTTATACCGCAGCGACTCCAAATTCGACAGCGGTTGTGGTTGGCCCAGCTTCGACGATGAAGTGCAGGGCGCGGTCAAGCGAGTGCGCGACGCGGACGGCATTCGTACCGAGATTCTATGTGCAAATTGTGGTGGGCACTTGGGGCACGTCTTCTTTGGCGAAGGGTTCACCTCCAAGAACACCCGCCACTGCGTCAATTCCATTTCACTGCGATTCATCCCGGAGGGCGAGCCCATTCCGCCGATGATCGTGCTGGAGGACCAGACGCCCGCCAAGGATCCCGGCCAGTCCCCCGCCTCCGACTCATCAGACGCCAAGTAAGCGTTCTCGTTGCAACCGCATCGAAGGGATTTCCTTCTGCACTGCATCGCAGTGATCCAAATTCGCGGGGGGACGCGGCGATTGCCCGCCGACGTACCCCTGGAATGCGGCTTGCTCGTTCGCCCTATTTCAGGTCCGACAAGTTGGCGCCGAAATTGATGTGGTAGGCTTTACCATCCAGCACCAAAGCTGGGACCGACTTGACACCGTACTGCTCGGCTTCGGCGATGCGATCCTTCTGCTCGCCCAAGTGGACCACATCGACCTCGTAGCGATTCGGATCGATGACGCCCAGTAGTTTCTGTTCGGCGTCGACGCAGACAGGGCAACCGGCGTGGTAGAAAATGGCCTTTTGTTTCATGGCGGCGGTTCGTGCGGATCCTTGAAGAAATACGTCGGCTGCAAGAATCGTTGGATGGCGGAGAATTGGACAGCCGAGAAATCGCGGAATCCGATTCCA
>RFIQ01000512.1 GCA_003695565.1 Planctomycetota bacterium
CTTCGAAGTCGATCCCAGCGGCAATTTGGGACAGGAGTATCGGGAAGACGCGGGGCGGTCGCAGCGGCATACCGCTTTCTATGTCATCGACCGGTCGATCCCTGTAGGGTATCAATAGGGGCAGGATATCAACGTGGAGAAGTGTATCCTGATGCGGCGGATCATCGAGTAGCCGACTGCGACGGGGTGCGGGCCTTTCCGGCGGGCGACTTCGCAGAGCAGGGGGCTGCGATATAATCCCCTTTTCTGCGTTGATCGCGAATACCGTTGGCCGTTATCAGAAGTCCTGCTGCATGGCTCCTAAACGCTTGTTTCCGCTGCACTTAAGTCCATTCGAGCATTACATGTTCTTGGACGACAGCCCGGAATACCCGATGACGTTCGCGGAGCAGTACGAATTCTCCGGTCAGATCGATCGAACGGCCTTCGAAGCAGCCTATCAGGAAGCGCTCGACCGCCATCCGTTGCTGACCGCTATCATCCAACCCGCCAAGGCGAATCGGGATTGTTGGGTGGCCAGCCCGCGTCGGCCGCAGATCGATTGGGGCGACTGGGAGGCTCCCATCACGCTGCCCCAAGGCGAATTCATCAACTTGAGGGAAGATCCGGGGTTGCGGGTGTGGGTGCGCCAGGACGATCAACGGGCGGCGATCACGTTGCAGTTTCACCATGCCACCGTGGACGGCATCGGATCGTACCAGTTCCTGGGGGATGTGCTGCAAGGGTATGCGCGGCGCACTGGAGGGACGGATGTGCCCGAGTTGGTGGAGTTGGATCCCAAGAGTCTGCGGGACCGGAACCGCAGCGGGTTCGAGCCGTTGATGACCAACGATCAAATGGAGCATGGATACCGGGAGTTGTGGGAGTTCATGAAGCGGCGGATCGCACCGGTGGCACCTCCAGCCGATCCGGCCGGGCGGCGGCCCCCGCCACCTTTCCCGGGGATCCGATCGTACAGCTTCGATAAGGACGCCTACAAGCAACTCCGGCTTGGCTGCCAACGGGAGGGTCTGACTGTCAACGACGCTCTGGTGTCAGAACTGCTCTTGACCCTGCGGGATTGGAATCGCCAATTCGGTCGGCACATCCTGCCACGGGGGCTGTGCATCATGGTGCCGATGGACCTGCGGCGTCCCGACGAGCCCCTGCGCACGGCATGCAATTGCGTGACCTATGCGCTGCTTCGCAGGTCGCACAGGGAATTGCAGGACGAGTCCGGCATGGCCGACTTCGTGCGGCAGGAGATGACGCGTCTGAAGACGGAACGTTACTTCACGGGGTTTGCCAAGCTGATGGTCATGGCACGCTGGAATCCCAAGATGGCCAAATTGATCCTCCGCAGCCCCAAGTGTTTCGCTTCGGCGATCGTATCCAATACGGGCGATCCGACTAAGAGTTTCTATGCGGCGCTGCCACGAGTCGGTGGTCGGGTGCAGTGCGGGAATCTGACCTTGGAGTCGGTCAGCGGCGTTCCACCGCTGCGGAAGAAGTCGCGCGTGACGATTTCTATTTTTACGTACTTGCGCGAATTGAAGATTTGCATGCGGTGCAGTCCGCATCATTTCTCCGCTGCGGGGACGCAACAGTTGCTGGATGCATTTGTAGCGCGACTGCAATCGATTGCGTCGAGGTGAGCCGGCGTTTTCGGGGCGAATTGGATCTGGGCGGATGCCGCGGCGGCGCATTCGATGGCGCGACGCGACGTCTTACCCCGCGTCCGCCTTACCCGGCGTCCGACTTGCCCGGCCAGGAGTCCCACCAGGCCTGGAACAGTTCCCATTGGCGGCACAGAAACGCTTCCTGGCTGGGTGACAACCGGTCGTGGGGGTCGAGACAGTGCGCTTCCTGCCAGTGTCCAGCCAAAACCATCAAGCGTTTGTAGTAGAGGACCAGGTCCGGCCCTTCGTCGAACCGGGCCAGGACGCTCAGGGCATCGTCCAATTGGCTGGCTATCACGCGGGCTTGAGCATCCCCCTGTTGGGCGCGTTGGCACAGTTCGACCAACCGTAAAACGGGGCCGGGCAGGGCGTTGCCCACTCCGGTGATCGCGCCAGCAGCGCCGCAACGCACGAAGCCGTGGAACACTTGGGTGTCGACGCCAACCATCAAAGTGAGAGCCGGATCGCTGCTGGTGATGAACTCGGCCGCATAGCTCAAGGACTCCGCGCCGCCGAATTCCTTGAAGCCGACCAGATTGGGGTGTTGGTCACGGAGCCGAAAAAACAGATCGGCTTTGGTCTCAAAACCATAGTAAGGACTGTTGTAGATGACCGCTGGTACGTCTGGGGCTGCACTCAACACGCCGCGGAAGTGTTCGTACTGCGCGTCGGGAGAGGTGCCCCGCGACAGCACGCGAGGGATGACCATCAACCCCGCCGCACCGACCTGTTGCGCATGACGGGCATGGTCCGCTGCCAGGCGAGGGTTTTGAGCTCCAGTCCCCACCACAACTGGCACTCCGGCGGCCACCAAGCGTGCAACGCCTTCCTGCCGCTGAGCGTCGCTGAGCAACGGCCATTCCCCCATCGATCCACAATACACCACGCCCGCCATGCCAGCGGCCATCAACGATTGCGCCGTATCCACCAGCGCATCGAACTCCGGCGAACCAGATGCGTTGCAGGGAGTCATCAGGGCCGGAATACAACCGCGAAAGATGTTGGAGGATGCCATCGTAAGTCGTCGAATCCTTGAAGCCGGGGCGGAGCGTCACGATCGCGTGGCGCGTCGAGCCGATTCAGGCGACGACGCGTTGGTAGGAGTCGCCTGCGTTGCGGATCGCAAGTTTAGGTAACGCACGCGCGGGATGCAACGTGCGGCAATGGGAAACATAGCGTCGACCAACCCCGCCTCGGCCCAACGCTGAATTGCCGAATCGCCCCCGGGTGCAGAGGTCTGCTGACCGTAAATGCACGTCGACTTCAACAGAACCAGTTCATCGGCCGCCACGATCTGGGCCAGGTAAGCGGCCACCGAATCGCTGGTCGTGCTCCAGTTGGCAGGCAATCCGCTCCGATCTCCATCGGGCTCGTAAAACGCGCCCGGTCGCACCAATGCTACTCGGTCGGCGGATTGGTCGTGCGACAGGAAATGATTGAGCGAATCCGCGTCAGCCACAGGATGAACCACCTGCGGCAGGAGCCATTGGGCCAGTTCCCACGTGGCATCGAGCAGGCGGACGCAAAGCCAGTGGATTTCCGTTGGCGGTAACTCATGAATGCGGTCGAGCTGCCGCACCGCATCGACCAGCGGGCCGCCCCCGACCACCAGCAGATTGCACGCCGGCCGCTCAGCGCGCATCCATGCGCAAAACAGCTCGCTGAGATTCGGAACATCGAGCAGGCTGCCGCCGAGTTTGATCACGCGACGCGACTGGTCAGGAAGCTTCGTGGCCGTCCTGGGCGATGGCCGCGGCCTTCCCTCGGTGGGCAATCGCGGTTCGACGAGCGGTTCGAGCCGTTCGATGAGAGAGGCACCTTCGATGGAAACGCCGGGAGCCTCACGGCCGTGCAACCGGCTCAACAACAACCGTGCGCAGGCGTATGCGGGAGCCGAACGAGAGAGTTCTGGTGAAAGGGAATCGCTCAACCAGACCGCATGGAACGCCAACCCACGCCGCGTCAATTCTTCGGCCACACACCGATGCAAGCCGTCGCCGTGCCCCGTGAACATCAGCGTCGTTCCTGTTGGTGGCCGCTGGCGTACATCGAGTTGGCGGACAACCGCGTCTGCAATCCGCGCGGAGGCCGATTGTGCGAACTGCCTGCCGAGATCCCGTATCGGCTCCAGATCGAGCGTTTCCGCGTCTTCACCTATCATCCGCGCCAATCGGGCGGCGGCGAACTCCTGGGTCCTGGGGCGGCCATCGGCCGTCGCCAGATCCGCGGAGGATTCCGAAGCCAGGCCTGCCACGACCAATGCGTCCCCGAGGTCGGCGAAGTATTCCGCCATCAGTGGACAGGAGACACCATCGATCCGCACCGATGCTTGCAGGGCAGCCAGTAGAGTGCGCTGGCAACCGATGTATACCAGTTGGCCCGATTGTAGGCGATCGCGATCGGTACGGGCTGTGGTGGCCACGCGGCCGTCGAATAACGGAATGACATCGGTCGTGGTTGACCCGATGTCGATCAACAAATCTGGCGGGGGCTGGACCGGCGAGTCGCAGGAGAGGATCCATTCGGCGAGTGCCCGCCAATTGCTGGCCGCGACGCTCCAGGGATCTTCCCAGGCTGCACTCGCTGTGCACCAGCCCCCGTCCACGCGATAGACAAACAGGCGCTCCCCTGGAACCAGATCGAGGACCTGGCGGAGGATCGCTTGAACCCCGGCTCGCCGCGTAGCGAAACAGTCAGCCATTTCGCCGGTCATCGTCAGAGCGAATCGAGCGTGGGACGGATCGATACCGCAATCCTCGATCAACCGAGCCAGCCGCGTGGCGAGTTGTTCGGGGGTTTTCCACATGGGAAAGAAACAGGCGCGGGCCAACCCACCGGCGGTGGCGATCTTCAGATTCGCGCCACCGATATCGATTCCCACGATTGCTGGTTGCCCATCCTCTGGCTGCCGATCTGCTGCCTGTCTCGTCATGCTCGTACCAGGTGCCGTTCCACGATGTCCGAGTACTTGACCGGCAAGATGATGCGGAACGTGCTGCCGGTACCGAGTTGGCTGGTAACGC
>RFIQ01000513.1 GCA_003695565.1 Planctomycetota bacterium
GGTTGCGGCAACTGCGGTGCCGCCGGCAACGGCCAGTATGCTGGCGGCGCGCGACCAGCTCAACCACGCGTGCCATGCCGCAGGGCCGGCGCCTGCCATCGCCATCTCCACCCACAGGGCCACGCCGATGGCCGCCCCGGTCGCCCCGACCCGTCGCGCAGCCGCGTCTCTGCCCACGATACCATGGGCAATCCAGATCAAACCGGCGATAGCGAATAACCCGCTCAACGGCTGCGTTGCTGGTCCGACAAACCACGTGGAAGCGAACATCAGCACGCCAGCTACTGCGAAAACGGTCCAGAAACAAAGGGCGACGCCGCCGTGCCCGGACGATGGGGCTGTACCGCGCGATGGCTGGCGGCCTGGCAATTGTCGCATGGAAACCGTCCACCCGCCGGCCGCCCACGTGGCGGACGCGATGCCACCGACCAGCCACCACGTCGGTGTCTGCAACTCACCTCCGCCGCGAACGAGCAAGAATCCGATCACCACCCCCGACGCAAACAGAGCTTGGATAAGGGCAGCCGCCAACCGCAACGCACGTCCACGCGGCTGAGGACGTCTAAACTGGGAGGCAAGGAACAAGGTAAATCCCGTGGTCGCCATCAACAGGGGAACAGCCAGGTACAAGGCGATCGGTTGGGACAGGGCTTGTTGGGCGGCCAGATACTCGATGCCGACCAGGCTGGCGACATGGACCACCAACGTTGCACTAATAGGTTTCCATCGCGCAGCGAACAGGGTGCGGGTGCTCGTAACGATCAGTCCCCCATACACGATTGCGCCGACTGCAACCGCGACGGTGGTTTGCCACGTCCACCCCACCGAGCCCTCGTTGCGCGCCAGCAGAATCCCCAGCAAGACCGACAAGGGAATCAGCATCAACCCCACGTGCAAGATCCCTCGGCTGGTCGTCCGCAGCCGCCATTTTCGCAACGTATACTGACCGGCCGCATGCACAGCCACGGTTGCGATCATGAACACGAGAGAAGGAAAGAATCGGCTGGTCGCCGACAGCGTGCTCCATAGGCTGATCACCAGACCGACGGCGGAAACGACGATCAGGGCGGCGGACAACAGTTCGATCCACCTGATATTGGCTCGCTCCATGAAAGCTCGTACCAGGCTGCGCGAGACGCGCTGCCCGAGATTCGGTGCCGGCGGTGTTTCGGGGTATTCCTGTTCGAGGGCATGCACCGTCGCTTGCACCGGTCGGCTGGCCACCGCTGGAGGACCCACAGGGGGCTCGATCACCTGGGCTTCAACGATTTGCGTTTCGGATCCACTAGTCGAATCAATAGGTTGCACTGGACCGGTCTCGTGCAACCCGTCCATGGCCGGAACAGATTCCGCAAGCGAGGCCGGCGGTGCGGAGTGCGAGCCTGCGGTGGCGAACACCGCCAAGCGATGCAACAGAGCCCGAGCGGCGTCGGCATCGGGGCCCGAAAGAAATCCCGATTGCAACGCCCGTTCGATCAACTGTTTCGCGGCCAGGAATTCGTCGATCGGCGCCGTAGGGGTGTTGCTCTTTTCGGGTGCGGCAGCCGCGGTGCAATACGGACAAGGTTCATACCAATTACGTCGCCCACAACGACGGCAGGTCACCCCCACGAGCTGCCGCAGGATCCAAGCCATCGTGACCCACATGAGATGGCCCAGAACAGCAATGACGGCCAGGACCAACAGCAAGAATATCAGCGCTTCGGGCATCGGCACAGTCCTCGCAGGCTGAGATATGAATTGCATCGAGCGATCCCTGCCACGATCGCTTTCAGGGCCTCAGCGACTCGAGGCCTCAGCGACTCGGGGGCTCATGTGACAGGGACCATCTGCGCGAAAAGGCCTGGCGGCCCTCGAGGGACATCGTCTCTGCAGGGCCACCGGAGCACAAAAACGTCGGTCTGGTCGCGGTAACCGGAACCACCCGCCAGAGATTCTAGATACCATTGGCGCGAATATGTTTCTCTCACCGGAGAATTTCGTAGTAAACTGGCCAGTTGTTCTCGCGATTCGCATTCAGAATGCACTCTTCCCTCTGGTCTGCGGGCGCTTACGCGTGCCCTGCATTCGCATACAATTCAACTTCCCTTTTTTGCGGGGCAGCCTTCCTGGACATACCCGATGTATCAAGGATCGCATCCGGTACGTAGGACCGGCCCACCCCGTGGGCCAGGAACGTTCGAGCCGGCAGGGGAGTGGGCCGGACGCCCTCCAGTTCCCCCGTGTGTTTGCTACGAGAATCCACACTCAGAATTCTGCAGATCGAACATTGATCTCGCGCTTGGTGAGCCATGAACGACTTGCGCGTCAATTCGCGATACGCCCTTCGGCCGGAAGAAATCCATTGGTCCTTTGCTCGGAGCAGCGGGCCGGGAGGGCAGAACGTCAACAAGGTTAATAGCAAAGCCGTGTTGCGATGGACCCCGACCCCCGGAAGTATTCCACCCTCGGTGTGGGCACGCATTCGCGAGCAGGGTAAACGGTACCTGACCGCCGATGGCAGTCTGGTCATCCAGTGTCAGGTGCATCGGGACCAGGAGCAGAACAAGGCGGAGTGCCTTGACCGCTTGATCGCCTTGCTGCGAACTGCCTTTGTACCTCCGAAACGGCGCTTGGCCACGCGTCCCACGGGAGCCTCGCGCCGACGCAGGCTGGATGAAAAGCGGCGGCACAGCCAGAAAAAGCGAATTCGGCGGCAGCGTAACTTCGACGACTGATCTCCTGTTCCGGCCGTCCGGCCCGCCGTGGTTTTTTACTTCGTCCGCACGTGCCTTTTGGAATCGATTATGGGCGAGCACTCAGTCCGATTTTGATGCAACACTTGGATTGTCTCTTACGTGGACGCCTGATTAGAATGTCCTTGACTACGAACGAGGGACATGTTCGCCCGGGAACGCTTCGCCGACCAGGAGGATTAGGTAGATGAACGCATGCATCGCATCGCTGTGGCGGATCCCGCAGGAGCGTTTATTTCACGCACGAGGCCGACGTCTCATCGCGTGCATTTGCTTGGTGTTTCTCGGCGCGAGCCCAATTGCCGCTTTGGCTCAACAGATCCGACCGGCGCCAGCAGATGATGCCGCCCTGATTATCAGCGCCGAACGACTTTCCCAGGTATTCCGCAATGCTGCCGAAAAACTTCGGCCATCCGTGGTGACGATCAATGCCATGGTGGAACGTCCGGTCGCCCGTGGAGGTTTCGGGTTTGACGGAGAAGTCCCCGAGGAACTGTTCGGGTTGTTGCCGCCAGGCCTGCGCGAGGAGTTGTTCAGACGCGGGCGGGCGGCAGTGCCCACACCGGAAGACCAGCGGCGTGAAAAAATCCGCGCCGGGATCGGTTCCGGTTTCATCGTATCTCCCGACGGCTATGTGCTGACCAACCACCATGTCATCGAGCAGGCGGATGAGTTGCAGGTTGAACTCCATGACGGAAGAACGTTTCGTGCCGAGGTGATCGGAGCAGATGACAAGAGCGATGTGGCTGTGCTGAAGATCGATGCTACGGGGCTGACTGCGGCCCGTTTGGGAGACTCTTCGGCCGTCCAGGTCGGCGATTGGGTGATCGCCATCGGCAGCCCCTTTGGGCTCAATCAAACCGTTACGGCCGGCATCATTTCGGCGACGCATCGCGAGGCGGATATCATCAGCGGCGGGTACGAAGACTTTTTGCAAACCGATGCTGCAATCAATCCCGGCAATAGTGGAGGTCCGCTGGTAAACCTGCGTGGTGAAGTCATCGGAATCAACACGGCCATCAACAGTCGCACCGGCACGAACATCGGTATCGGTTTCGCCATTCCCAGCAATATGGCTGCGCGCGTGCTGGAGGATCTGGTAACGAACGGGCGCGTGGTGCGAGGCTTTATCGGGGCATCGTTGCGGGAAGTCCGCCCGGACGAGGCAGAAAATCTCCAGTTACCCCCAGGTTACGCGCGCGGTGTTTTGATCGAACGGGTTTTGCAGGGTGGGCCCGCGGATCGCTCCGGACTCGCCCCCGGCGATGTCGTTATCGGATTGGGCGGCCGCCCAGTGCGCTCGTCGGAACATTTTCGCAATACGGTGGCAATGTCTCGTCCCGGAGAAGAAGTGCTGGTGGACGTGTTGCGCGATGGCCAAACCCGGCGGATTGCCATCGCCGTGGACGAACTGACGGAGGAAAAACTCGATCGGCTTTCCGGTCGACGGCGCATCGATGCAC
>RFIQ01000514.1 GCA_003695565.1 Planctomycetota bacterium
CTTGACAGCCGTATCGAAGGCCAGCGCCTTGACGGGGATGTGTCCTTGGTCGTGATACATGCAGACGTAGCCATCGGTCGTCTCCCGCCGCGCGGGAAGAAAAGCGGCATCGGGCGGAACAGGCCCTTCGACTTGCAGGCCTTCAGCTTGGGCCGCCACAACGGCTGGTGCGATCAGGTTTTCCTCTTCCCCGTAGCCAAATAAACCATGCTCGCCGGCATGCGGGTTGAGCCCTAGCACGACCAACCGCGGTTTGCGGCGGCGGAGGCTGCGCAGCGCTTGGTCCGTCAACCGGATCGTGTCGGCAACACGTTCGGGATTCAGCAGCTTGGGCACATCGGCGTACCCGCAATGGACGGTCACAAACGTGCAGGTGATGGCTTTGGAATACTGCATCATGCACCATTTCTTGGCTCCCGAGCGCTCGGCGAACAGCTCGGTGTGCCCCGGGTAGTTGTAGCCGGCCAATTGCCATGCCTCTTTGCAAATGGGCGCCGTCGTGATGGCATCGATCCGCCCGACTTGAAATGCCTCGATGGCCGCGTCGATGTACTCAAAACTCGCCCGCCCAGCCTCGCGGGAGACTTTGCCGGGTTGGAGATGCGCTGCATCCAGGTTGTCCAGGTCCACGATCAAGGGGCGGTCGCGCGGTGGATCCTGCCGCGCTGCCTGCCATTGCTTGAAGGGCACGACAACGATGTCGTCATCGACGGACCAGCCCAGTTGTTCCCGACAGCGGTGCAAGACAGCCGCGCTGCCGAAAACGACCAGTTGCTGCAAATCGTTGCAAAGTGGATCCTGCAGCGCTCGCAGCACCAGCTCGGGTCCGACCCCGGCCGGATCGCCCATCGTCAAACCGATGCGGGGGCGGTCGGAATGATTGCGTTCCAATTCAATTGGCTGCACGGTTGGCCTGAACTCGATGGCTGCGTAATACCAGAATCGCGCCGCCGGCAGCTCCTAGCGCCATCATGACTAGGGCTGTGGTCCGCACGCCATAACCAACGGAAAAAATCATTTCGGGCGGATCGATCGGAAAGGCCGCAGTGGCCAACACGAGATGGATCACCAACATGAACAAGCCGGTCCCCACGCCTGTCAGAATCGACCGGCCTATGCCCCGCGCCAGGCCCAGCAAGGTGGGCAGGAGACTACCGCCGATCCCAAAGGCCACAAAGGTCAGCCCTAGAATCAGCGAAGTCTTGAGGGTCGGCTCCATGACGGTTTCCCGCAGAGTATGCTGGATGTTGTAGCCGAGCGGGGCGGTGCTAGCACCACAGATCAGGCCCACCAGAGCGCCCAGAAGCAAGCCGGCCAATGCAAACACGGGTTTTCGCGCTAGTCCAATCCAAGCCCCCATCAGAGCCATCAATAGTGTACCGAACAGTCCATAACCGATCGCCATGTTGGCCATCATCGAACGCCGTACCGCTTCGATGTACTCTGGGGGATCGCCGAGCTGATTGTGGTCGGGCGGATAGTAGTACCGCTCGAACTGGGCAATCAAACGCTCTCCAGCAAAGGCAGCTCCGACGGCCAGCACCAGCAATCCCAGCGCCAACACGACCGGAGGAATGCCGATGCCCGCAACTCCGGGCTGCGGCGTCTGTTCCGGCGCATCGACTTGCACATCGGAAACTTCAGCTTCACTCATGGTTCTTACCTCGTAAACTACTGGGAGCCGTTACGGAATCCCATACAGAGGGGAAATAAAATAAACAATTCTTTGCAAGGAAACGAGACGACTGCTGCAGGATCGATCGCCTGGAGGAAGCAAATGGATCGATCGCCTGCAGAAAAAGTCACCTCACTGGGACGCATAGATTCTAAGCCACCGGTACTTCTGACGCATCCGGTCGAACGAAGAAGGGGCAATCGGTACATTTTCCAGGTGCAAATCACGCAATTGGGGCATTCTGGAGATGATCGCTTCCACCGCGGCTGCATCGATGGCACAACCCGATAGATCCAACAGACTGAGCCTTTCCAACCCCAACTCGGGCAGACGGGCCAGCGCGTCGGCCGATGCCTCACATCGCGGCATCTTCAGCCACTGCAACTGCTCCAGCCCGCGCAGCAGCGGCAGGTCTTCATCCCGAACGCGCAGGCCGGACAAATCCAGCGCCAGGACTCGCCCCGCCTCATCCAGGCGCGCCCCGGTAGCGATCGCCAGGCTTTCCGCCCAACTCCTGCCCTGCAAATCAACGAATAAACGGTACAGCCCTCCCAGCGTGACCCGCGTCCCACGCAGTTCAATCGATTCCAGTTCCCGGCACGGCTCCAGCGCGATCAGCCCCGTATCGGTTACCGACGTGCCGGACAGACTCAACCGCTTCAGGCCGCGCAAACCCGCTATCTCAGATACCCCCCGATCGGTTAGCCGGGTGCCGTCCAGACGTAGATCACGCACATTCGTCAGCCCACTGAACGCCGCCACACCGCGATCCGTCACAGGTGTTCCCCGCAGCGACAGGACCTTTAGCGCGCTCAACCGACCGATCGTCAGGCCGATGATTCCGTCTGCCTGACGA
>RFIQ01000515.1 GCA_003695565.1 Planctomycetota bacterium
AGGATCTGTTGCTCGACGATCCGCGGCCGGAACCCGTGATCGGTTCGAGCGACAAGACGTTGCCGCTACCCGGCCAGTCGTTCAAGTTCAACGGACACGACGCTTTCGTGATCCTGCCGGAGGACCGCGATTCGAACCGGGACACCGACACCGCCGCAGATTCAGGCGTCAGTGCAGCCGATGGGCCGATCCCATGGGTGTGGTATGCGCCGACGCTGCAGGGATTGCCGAGCGACGCCGAGCGGTGGATGTTCGAGCGGCTGTTGAAGGCCGGGATCGCGATCGCGGGGATCGACGTGGGCGAGTCGTACGGGAACACACTGGGACGCGACGTTTACGAACAGTTTTACGACCACCTGGTCCGTTCGCGCGGGTTTGCTGTGCGGCCTTGTTTGTTGGCCCGCAGCCGCGGCGGGTTGATGCTGTACAGTTGGGCCGTTCAGAATCCGCACGCGGTCGCCGGAATCGCGGGGATCTATCCGGTATGCAACCTGGTCAGTTATCCGGGAATTGAAAAGGCGGCGAAGGCGTATCAATTGAAGCCGTATGAGTTGGAGTTCTACCTGGCGAATGTAAACCCGGTCGATCGGCTTGCGCCGTTGGCCGCCGCCCGCGTGCCGATCTTTCATTTGCACGGCGACCAGGACGCGGTGGTACCGTTGGAAGCCAACTCGGCGTTGTTGGCCGAGCGGTATCGATCGCTGGGCGGCCCGATCGAGTTGCAAATCATCCCCGGCCAAGGCCACAACATGTGGCCCGGCTGGTTCCAGTCCCAGCAACTGGTTGATTTTGTGATTCAGTGTGGCCGGTGAAGATATCGACCAGCCGGGGTGAGTCATTTTGGGTCGTCGGGTTGGTTTAGCAATGTAATCGAGCAAGGTTGGCGACTGACGGCATCGAACAGCCTGGACCTCGTAAGGTGGAAACCAATTCCCTGAAGTGCAGGAAGCAAAGGCAACTCGCAATTAAAGAAATAGCAAACGAAATGGGCAATCTTCGTAACCCGACTCTCCAGAGGCGGGTCAACATGTCCGGCGTATAGATCCAAGGCATCATCCTCCAGTGCCCGTTTAGCGGATGGAGAACCCCATTCCACTCGCCTACAGTGCATCTGCGTGTTCGGGGCGGGAGCGGTGTTCCGCATTGCTCGCTGCCCCCGCAGGAGACGGTTCAGTCACGGCGAAAAACTTGTGCCGCAACCACAATGCGACGTTGACCAGGCCGATCAGCACGGGGACTTCGACCAAAGGACCGATCACGGCGGCAAACGCAGCGCCCGAACTGATGCCAAAAACCGCGACAGCGACAGCGATGGCGAGTTCGAAGTTGTTGCTGGCAGCCGTGAAAGCGATCGTGGTCGTCTTGGCGTAGTCAGCGCCGATGGCTTTGCCCATCCAAAACGAAACCAGGAACATCACCACGAAATAGATGCACAGCGGAATGGCGATGCGGACCACATCCAACGGCAACTGCACGATGTACTCGCCCTTCAGAGAAAACATGACGACGATCGTGAAGAGCAACGCAACCAAGGTCAGAGGCGAAATTCGCGGAATGAACCGCCGTTCGTACCACTCGCGCCCTTTCGCTCGCAACAAAACCAATCGTGTGATCATTCCACCGAAGAACGGGATCCCGAGGTAGATCAAAACACTCTGAGCGATTTCCAGCATCGAGACTTCAACGATCGCACCTGGCAGGCCGATCAACGGTGGCAAGTACGTGATGAAGAACCATGCATAAACGGAATAAAACAGCACCTGAAACACGGAATTGAATGCCACCAGGCCTGCCGCATACTCGTTATCCCCCTTGGCCAGATCGTTCCAGACAATCACCATCGCAATGCAACGGGCGAGCCCAATCATGATCAGCCCGACCATGTACTCGGGGTAATCGCGCAAGAACACGATCGCCAAACCGAACATCAGCAGTGGGCCAATGACCCAATTCTGAACGAGCGACAGCCCGAGAATCTTCGTATCGCGCAACACATCGCCCAGTTCCTCGTACTTCACCTTCGCCAGCGGAGGGTACATCATCAGAATCAGGCCGATCGCGATCGGAATGTTGGTCGTCCCGACCTGAAAACGATTGATGAACGACTCCGCTCCGGGCACGAGGTAGCCCGTCCCAACGCCAACCGCCATCGCCAGAAAAATCCATACCGTCAGATAACGGTCGACGAACGAAAGTTTCTTAGTTTCGGCATTCCGCATCTCAACGGCCTTTCCGATAATGCAAGTTCCTAGTCGATCGCGTCGTGGCGTTTGATTCGTGGGCAAATGCAAGCTTGCCAGGCAAGGTCAAAGCAAGGAACGCCGCACCTACCGGGGCGTGCCGCTGCCGACCAACACCGGCCACGTGACCCGCCGCGGCGTTGCCCACACGAAGAAGAATAGACCGCTGGTACAGCCGTTTGATTGCACCAAGACGTAAGCCAGCGCGCCTCGACCTCCGAGTTTGCTCCGAAGCGACATTTCAATAATACTAAAACTATGGAAACATCAAGAGCAGTGCAAGCCCTATCCG
>RFIQ01000052.1 GCA_003695565.1 Planctomycetota bacterium
AGCCCTGAAAGGGTGACCCAAGTTCGCCATGATGAAATGCGATTGGCGCGCCCTTTCAGGGCTAATGTTTTTTCCTGATCGTGTACCCAGGGCGGCGGCCGTGCGCGAGCGGAGCTCGCGGGGCGGCCTGGCCCTAGGCTACCATCGTGCTGCCCCTTCGGGGCGTGGAAGTCGAGGCGGGGTCCCGCCGGGACGTGGAAGTCCACGCGGTGCCCATTCACGGAGTTTGATGTCGAGGCGGTACGTATTCGGTACGGCGCGGCTGCGGCCACGCAAATAGATGCGACCAGACGGGCCTGCCCAAAGACTGGCGGCTACTGGCGAGAGTGGTGAAGGAATGGCAAAACGAATCGATGCGCCCAGGGACAAGAGCGCTGTGGGATGGTCGATGGTGCTGCACCGATTCGTAGCCTGACTCTCCTAGGTTGTGAATGATTGGCCGATCGGTGTGGCGTTCGATTCGGAATGCGTTCAATTTGTTCGCATGAACGAAAAATTGCCCGCCAGCTCCAAAACGGCCCGCGTTAACCGACCCGAACGATTCCAAGTCGAGATGCAATTGATGGCGCTCGATCAGATGCTCCCGCCTGAGCATCGTGCCCGCGTGGTTTGGCAATATGTTGAATCGCTCGACCTGGAACCCCTCTACGCCAACTTCAAATCGGTTCAGGGAAATGCCGGTCGCAATGCCATCGCCCCGGAAATCCTGTTGGCACTCTGGCTGATGGCGACGATTGACACCATCAGCAGTGCACGCGAATTGTTCCGCCGACGCGTATCGCTTCCGTTGCAGAACTGGACAACCACCAACTTTTATCAACCGACAGCGGCAAGAGCTCATCCGGCATGCCGAGTTGCAGCACGGCGGTAGCCCCTGGGGCATACTGGACATCCACGACCGGGAAATGCAGCATCACTTTCTTGTTGCCCAACTTCTTGGCGATGCGTTCCAAATCCTCGAGATGCTTCGCCAAGATCTTCGCGCTGGTATCGAGTTTGCGCGCTTCCTCGACCGCCTCAGCAACCTCCGTCAGAGTCTCTCGCACCAGCTCCGTCGTCCGTTCAGACAAGATTTCGATCGGCGATTTTGGCGCGTTGCCGTCATCAGGATCCCCGGCAGCATCGTCCAGCGGGTCGCTATCGGCATCGGCATCGCCGCTTTTAGCACTGGGCTCCCGAGTGGCCAGTCCCATTGCGACGCGCTCTTGTTCGATAAATTCGGCCATATCTTTCGCCAGAAACTGCACAACCTGCAACTGGGTGGCCTTCGTGGCTTCGGCGATTGCCTCCTGGTAGGCAGCATGCACCTTGAGCGCGCTCGCCTTGCGGGCAGCAATGTACTTCTGGACAGAATCGGCAAGGTTTTCCAGATTGGGCGGCAGGTCCGAATTGCGCAGCCTCTCAAGGGCCTCTACCAACTCGGGAAGCCGATCCGCCTGTTCGAGCGTGGCAGACCGTTTGATCTCACCGAGTATCGCTTCCATCAGTTCGGCTTTGGCCTGCCCAACCGCCTCCATGTGGTCTGTCAGGGCTCTCTTGACGACCGCTGGCCGTTCCCCCTGGGCGGTCGATTCCGCGGCGCAAGTAAGCAACCACGCCCAGGCCAGAACGTGCAGCATGGATTTTGTCATCCGCTGGCCCTCCAAATAACAGCCAGATCGTCGGCGAAAACATGCACATCGCCGCGGTCGCGGAATCGCCAGAGCACCGCAGCCAGATCGCGGCGGTCGGCCACGGTGGGAGCCCAGGATCGCCCCAGGTAGTGTACTCGGAGGCCGTCTCGGATGCCGACGCGCAGCGGCACCTCGCGCCAATGATCCCGCGTGGCGCACTCGTAGAACTGGCGGTACTCCCGGGCGTCGTAATCCCAGGCGAGCCACAGCCAGCGGCCGCGCCGGCGATCTAACCCCAGGCCGGCGCAAATCATTGCCAGTTTAATGGCGGCAGGTCGAGTGGGATTAGCCCCTTGTGTACATTGCGTGTATACAGGCCGATTCTGCAGTCGGCATTTTTGTGCTGCCGGTCCCAAAACCCCTTGTTTTTCCAAGCGGAGGGCACGGGACTCGAACCCGCAACCCCATACGGGGCACTTCATTTCCAATGAAGCCGCTAACCATTCGCTTACCCTCCGGTCGCCGATCCCGTGTCCATCCCCACTTCAAGGAGACACGAACGAATCGCGCGGGTGTTTGCCGGGTACTAGAGCCCGGGATGAGCTAACCCAGGTGCAGGGGGCACCAGGCGACCAGCCCATGCTGGTGACATAGCTCATGCTCCGAAGCCGGCTTCGACAAACACGAAGTTCCTAGCGGATGATCCATCTTACCTTGGGGTCTGAAATTCGTATATAGCACTAGGCCACCCGATCGGGCCGGGGGCCTAGCGGCTGGGGCGTACTGACTGGACACAACAGAGAACACAAAGGGAAGGGCGGACAGGGAGGATAGGGGAAGGACAGAGGTGACGCGGAGGATGCGGAGAACAACGGGCGAGGAGGTGCAGTCCGCGGCGGGGCAGGCGTGTGTTACGATGGTCGGCTTAACCATCGAGCCGAGGATCTAGAGAAACCGACCATGTGTGGAATAGCCGGAGGATTGTGGTTGACGCCCGATCGAGCGATCGACTCTCAGACGTTGGATCGCATGGTCGACGTGCTGGAGCATCGCGGGCCCGATGATCGTGGGACGCATACTGAGCCGTGGAGGACCGACGCTGGTGGGTGCATCCCAGGGGTGGCCTTGGGGTTCCGCCGCTTGTCGATCATCGACCTGCAGGGGGGCCATCAACCCATGTCCAACGAGGACGGTTCGGTGTGGTTGGTTTTCAACGGCGAGATCTACAATTTTCCCGACCTGCGCAAGCGGTTGGAGGGGAGCGGCCACCAATTTCGCTCGCACAGCGACTCCGAGACGATCGTGCACTTGTACGAGGATTTGGGAGTTGAAGCCCTGGACCACCTCAATGGGATGTTCGCCCTGGCCCTGTGGGATCGGCAGCGAAGGCGGTTGATCCTGGCCCGCGACCGGTTGGGGAAGAAGCCGCTATTCTACCAATTCCAGCATCGGCGTTTGTTGTTCGGTAGCGAGTTGAAAGCGCTGTGCCAGGTTCCCGACTTCCAGCGGGAGATCTCGCCGGGGGCTATCGACAAGTTCCTGACGTATCAGTACGTCCCACATCCGGATTGCATTTACCAACACGCGCGCAAATTGCCTCCCGGCCACTATGCGGTGATCGACGAGGAGGGTTTGAAGGTCCGGCGGTACTGGAAGATCGACCTGGGGCGGGAATCCGACATCGCACCGCGCGAGG
Organism: Planctomycetota bacterium; assembly: GCA_003695565.1. Lineage (GTDB taxonomy): Bacteria > Planctomycetota > Planctomycetia > Pirellulales > Pirellulaceae > Aureliella. The sequence goes on from RFIQ01000052.1 coordinate 3,310, forward strand.
CCGTGGAGGAGACGCAGCGACTGCTGACCGATGCGGTGCGTATCCGCCTGCGCAGCGACGTGCCTCTGGGTGCCTTCTTATCGGGCGGAGTCGATTCGTCATTGATGGTCGCTCTGGCCCAACAGCAGCTCGATGTTCCCCTGCATACGTTCAGCATTGGATTCAACGAAGCGGATTTCGATGAGACGCGATACGCGGCCTTGGTGGCGGGCTGGGTCCGCAGCCAGCACCACGAATACAAAGTCACGCCTGACGCGGTCGATATTCTGGATCGCCTGGTTTGGCATTACGACGAACCGTTCGGCGACAGTTCGGCCATTCCGACCTGGTACCTGTGCCAATGGACGCGGGAGCACGTTACGGTCGCGATCAGCGGGGACGGTGGCGACGAGTTGTTTGCCGGATACGATCGCTATCGCGCACTGTGGCTGAGCCGGTGGTTCGATCGTTTGATTCCGGCAGGTCCTCTGTTGGGCAGTCGTTGGGTCCAGGGGTTGCCCGCCAGCACTCGGCAACGATCGTTCGTGCGTCGGCTGCAGCGTTTCGGCGAGGCGCTCAACCAACCGTTGGCTCGGCGCTACATGAATTGGTTGCAGATCTTCCCCGAGCCGATGCGGGCCGATCTGTACCAGGACGATCTGGTCGAGCAGTTGCCCGACGAGGATCCGTTCGAGTTCTTTGAGAGCGCTTGGAATGCGGTGGGGAATCGCGACTTGGTCAGCAAGGCATCGTTGGCGGATCTGATGACGTACCTTCCCTGCGACTTGATGACCAAGGTGGATATCGCCTCGATGGCCCACAGCCTGGAGTGCCGCCAGCCGATGCTGGACTATCGACTGGTCGAGTTCGCGGCTGCGTTGCCGTCGCGGCTGAAGTTCCGCTGGGGGCGGGGTAAACTGCTTCTTCGCGATGCCTTTGGACCATTGCTCCCCCGCCAGATCTGGACGCGCCGCAAGATGGGTTTTGGCGTTCCGCTGGGCAGTTGGTTTCAACGCGAGCTTCGCCCGTTGACCGAGGAGCGTTTGTTGGGGAGCGAGGCCCGTTGCCATCGCTACTTTCGCCCCGACGCCTTGCGGACCCTGGTCGACCAGCACATGCAGGGGCGAGTCAATCATTGTTATCGGCTCTGGAACCTGTTGGTGTTCGAATCGTGGATGCGGCGCTGGCTGGATTGAATCAACTGCGCCCGCGGTGCCGATTCCGGTCGAACTCGCGTTCTCCGCGCGGTGGTGAATATGCTATCCTGAGGTGCATGGGGGTGGCTGGACCATCCCTGCGGGCGGATCGCTCGCCGACGAATGAAGCCTTCCTCGAGTAACACAGCGAGCAACTGGATGCTTCGAAGTACAACTACAGTCGTACTGGCTGGCGGTAAGGGAACGCGTTTGGAACCGCTGACATTGGATCGTGCCAAACCGGCCGTGCCATTCGGCGGCATCTACCGCATCATCGATTTTGTCCTCTCCAACGCCATCAATTCGGGGCTGCGGCGGTTGTTGGTGTTGACCCAGTACAAAGCCCTCAGCCTGGATCGGCACATCAATCTGGGTTGGCGTCCCTATTTCTGTGCGGAACTGGGCGAGTTCCTGGACGTTGTGCCGCCGCAGCAACGGATCGATGAACAGTGGTACCAGGGGACGGCCGATGCGGTCTATCAGAACATCTTCGTGATCGAAAAGGATCGGCCTGAATATGTGCTGATCCTGGCCGGCGACCACATTTACAAGATGAACTACCAGTCCATGTTGCAATTCCACCGCGACATGGAAGCTGATTTGACAGTGGGTGCCCTGACCGTGGACCGGGAGTCCGCCAAGCAGTTCGGTGTGATCCAGGTGGACGAACGGAACCGCATTACGGGGTTTCAGGAGAAGCCGGCCGAACCGCAGACGATTCCTGGCGAGGAGAATCGATGCTTCTGTTCCATGGGGATTTACGTGTTCACGGCCCGTTTCCTGTTTGAACAATTGTGCCGCGATGCGACCGAACCGGGCAGCCACCACGATTTCGGCAAGGACATCATTCCCTCCATCATCGATACGGCCCGCGTGTTCGCTTTTCCGTTTCGGGATGAGAACCGGAAACGCCAGGCATACTGGCGCGATGTAGGGACCATCGATGCCTACTACGAAGCCAACATGGATTTGATTTCAGTCGATCCGCAACTGAACCTGTACGACCGCGAGTGGCCGATTCGCACTTTGCAGCCGAATCTACCACCTCCCAAATTCGTTTTCGGCAGCGACGGGGATCCCAACCGCCGTGGCATCGCCATGGACAGCATCGTCTGTCCCGGCACCATCATCAGCGGAGGTCATGTGCAACGAAGTGTTATCAGCACCAACGTGCGAGTCAATAGCTACGCCCGGGTCGAAGACAGCATCATTTTTCAGGGCGTCGATATCGGGCGGCATGCCAAGGTGCGCCGGGCCATCATCGACAAGGAAGTTCATATTCCACCGGGGATGGAAATAGGATTCGACCATGAAGAGGATCGTCGCCGTGGGTTCACGGTCAGCCCCCAGGGCGTGGTGGTGATTTCCAAGAACGATGCACCTTCCCTGGCGGACCCGTCGATTTTGCACGACCCCCAGCCCGCGTTGTGGCGTTGATTCGTTTCTGCCGGACGTTGGCAACCCAGCCACCTATTGCCCGAGGTTCGCGCGATGATCGACGCCACGACCTTCGTTATTGGCGTACTGATTGGCGCCGCGTTGTTCGCCGCTGGAGTGGCGTTGGGCTGGCGCTGGGCCCGCCGATCGGGCGGGGGGCCGCCGCGCGAGCAAGTGCTGGACTTGCTCCAGGACCTGGCGTCCTGGACCAGCGAGGTCTCCGGCGACGTTTCCAAGTATCAACAGGAACTGGCCCAGTTGGGCGAGCAGATCGCCCATGGCCAGAATCTGCCCCCGGACCAGCTCCAGGGGCTGCTGACACGGATGATGCGCCTGAACAAAGATCTGCAACTGCGTCTCCATGACGCTGAGAGCAAACTGGAATCTCAAACTGAGCAAGTCGAAGACTACCTCCGCGAATCGATGACCGATGGACTGACGGGGCTGCACAATCGCCGAGCGCTGGATGCCGAACTGGATGCGTTGTACGCCGAGTGGGAACGCAAGCAGCAACCCTTCTCCATGGCCCTGATCGACATCGATCACTTCAAACGCATCAACGATACCTATGGTCACCCTGCCGGCGATGCGGTCCTGCAACGCGTGGCGCAATTGTTGCACGATCACTTGGATGCGGCCCACTGCGTGGCTCGGTACGGCGGCGAGGAATTCGCCGTTCTGTCGCTGACCAGTCCCCAGCGCACGGCGCAAATCATCGATGCCCTGCGGGCAGCGGTGGCCCAAACATCGTTTTCTCACGAAGGGGAGAGTATTCCTGTCACGCTCAGCGGCGGAGTGGCCGGGGTGGCTGCCGGCGATTCGATCGGGGATGTCGTGCGGCGCGCCGATGAGGCGCTGTACGCCTCGAAGTTGGGCGGCCGTAACCGCGTCCACTTGCACGACGGGACGATTTGCCGGTTGGTTACGCAAGTCCCGGTAGAATCGTCGCCCAGCGGTGCCTCCGCCGGCTACGAAGCGGCCGAGAAGGAGCAATTGCAAGCACGCATTCAGGAACGGCTGCGCAAAATCGTGCTCGATGAGTCGCGCAGGATGAAGGATTGAGTCGCCCGGTCGGCATCTGCGCGGGTGCAGGATGTGCTATTGAGGTGCAACAACCGGATCGGGGATCAAGTCCAGACAGATCAGTTTGTCGCGGCCCCGCAAATACAGCCGACCGTGCGACAGAACGGGGGGAGCCCAACAGGGAGCCGATAGCAGGGGATGGCCGTCTGCCGGGTCGGCGATCGCATTCAGATCGACCTGGGCTACGACTTCCCGCTGCGCCGGATTTGGACGCAGACATTCCAGGTTTCCCAATTCTCCCAGCACGATGAGATATCCATCGACCACCAGGACGCTGCTGCGTTCGTGCGTGCGGTGTGTCCATTGGACCTGGCCGTCGCGAAAGCGAATGCAGCGGAAATCGGCGTCCGGCTGATTGCGGCCGCTGCACCCGTAAAGATACTCACCGACCAGGACCGGGGTGGCCCAATGCGCGCGGAAAGCATGCTGTCGCAAGGGACCGGAGTCCTGCCAAATCACCTGAGGTTTTCCCTCCGCGATTTGCAACAACACGCTACCGATCTCATAGGTCTCCGACAGGAAGATGGTATCGCCGGCTGTCACGGGCATGGCGGCATTGACGCTTTCCAATTTGCTGGCCCGCCAAGGAAAATGGAATAACTCCTGCCCGGTGGCCGGATCCCAGGCTAACAAACCACCGCGCAGAAAAGCCAAACCCATCTGTCGTCCCGCCACCGAACGGACCGTCACCGAGGAGTAGCTGGCTAGTTCGTCGCCGACCCGATAGACCTCGCTACCATCGGTTTTGTTCAAAGCCACAATGGCCGTTCCGTTGGGTTGCACCAAATCCAATCTGCCATTCGGCACCTGCTGGGACTCCGGCGGGCTGCCACCGACCATCACCAACAACAGGTCACCGTGGACGTATGGAGTGCTAGCCACGCCGAAGAAGTTTTGCACTACCCCATATTCCCGGTTCATATCGCGCGTCCACAGCACGTCCCCGTCGGTCACGCGATAGCAGGTCAGTTGTCCCGCGACGCCGTAGGTGTAAACCCGGTCTCCATCGACTACAGGCGAGCATCGTGGACCATTGTTGTAGCCATACATGTCGTCGTATCGGACCGGCAATTCCCGGTGCCACATCGGTTCTCCGGTCGCTGCGTCGTAGCACGTCAGGCGTTCTTGGTCCCCATAGCGGCAGAATTGAAACAGACGCCCTCGAGCGATGGTCGGCCCGCCGTAGCTAACGCCGAGATCCAAGGTAAACAGGAGCGGAGGGTGCGGATCCCAGCGCTGGGGATCCAACGGGCGCTCCCGTGACGAGCCATCGGTTCGCGGTCCGCGGAATCGCGGCCAATCTTCACCCGCCCGAGGATTGGCAGCGGGAGTTGACGGAGGAGCCAGCGTCGCAACCATCCGCGACTCATCTGCCGATGCCGGCTCCCGGCCAGCCGGGGTCGCTGCCGATCCACCGGTCGGCAGGGGTGTGGTGTCATCGATGCATCCGATTGTTCCCGCGATCACCAGCAGCGATCCCAGCAGCAATGAACGGGAGCACCCACCGTGTTCAATTCGCCGTGCGGTGTACGGTCGCCGATCTTGGCAAGCTGATTGGCACTGCGGGACCTTGAGCGGCCGGTGGCACGTGGACCGGGAAAGCACCGAACGGCACATGTTGCATCACCTCAGAAATGTCAATTGAACTGGCTGAGGTCCGTTTCCCACTGGACGCCCATCTCCTGCATCACGCTGTTGTAAAGATCGAGGATGGCCCGGTTAATCCGATCGTTCGCGATCTGCCGCGGGCCGGCCTTGACCTGATCGGCCTGGAATCGCTGCCGCAATTCTTCTTCGTCCGGCGCGAATTCCAGGACCCGCGTCACGTAGTAGATGTCATGGTTGGCGTTGGGGGCCACGACGACATCGCCAGCGGCCGCCGCAAACACGCGACGCATGAACTCTTCGCCGACGTTGGTCAGTTCCGGAACATCGCTCAAGGCAATGAACTCTCCAAACCGGCTCAACCAGGTGAAAGGAGAAGTTTGGATGACCAGCGATCGCAGTTCTTCGGATAATGCTGCTGCCCAAGGGTCGTCCGCTCCCACGGCGACCTTCTTGGCAATCTCATTGGCGCGGGCTTCGGCCAACTGACGAGCGCGCTGCCGTTTCCAGGCATCGACGACCGCATCGCGAACTTCATCGAATTCGGGGATCCGCGGTTCTTTTTCGTCAATCTTCCAGAACAAGAATTGCTGGATGCTCAGCGATCCGCCCTGAGCCATGCCGCTAAAATCGATGAACATGCTCTGCACCGGAAAGAACAATTCAATGGCCGGGCCGATCACCACGCGAGCCACCGGCTGTCGCGAGATTCCCAGCTCAGGTATAGAAACCTCGCTTCGCCCCAGATTGGTCGCGCTGAGCTGATTCGCATCGACCAGGCCCGTTTCGCGAACCGTCAAACCATACTTGGCAGCTTCGGCGCGCAAATCCGGTTTGGGGGGCGGTTCACCGGCCGCCTCGGTTCCCAGTTCGGCCGACGAATCCCGCATGGCGCGATACTGCCGATACTTCTGGTAGTACGGCAGCATCACTTCGCTGCGCAACTTTTCCATCGCTTCCATCATGGCAGTGGTCGCGGCGCTGCGAGCCAGTTCGTCGGCCAGTTGCTCGCGTGCTTCTTCGAAGGAGAGGGTCCGCATCTGCGGTTCGTCCCCCTCACTCTGGGGCGATCCGTCCGGCGACGCGCCGCCAGTTTCGGCGGCCGCATCCTGCCCAGCGGGCATTGACGGCAGTTCGCCCAATCGGGGAGGAAAGACCACCGGAGGCGGCAGGGGGCGTTGCGTAGCCGTCGCGGAGCTTCCCTTGTCCCCGGCTGCGGGTGCCTCGTCTTCGGTGGGCGATGCTTGGGATTCCGGCTCGACAGCCGGGGCGTTGGCATCGGTACCCGCCGACGCGGCAGGCGGCTGGGACGCGGAGGACTCGCGCGGCGCAGGAGGTTGTTCAGCAGGAGCTGGGTCCGGGGCTCCTGAGGTGTTTTCTGTCGGAGGCTCGGTCGCCGAAGCGTCTTGAGGCAGGTGGGCGACCAGTCGCAGGCGTGTCCCACCATCGGCTCGGCGTGATTGGCTCGACGCGTCGCCTTCCTTCGTGGGGGATTGCGGCGCTGCCGGTGGCGTCGCTGCATCGGACGGCGCGGTGGATGCCTCGCTGCTTCCCGCGGCGTCACTCGCCCCGGCGGCGTCGCCAGAGGGCCCGCTGGGCGGATTGGTTGCGGGCGGAGCAGTTGCGGGAGGAGCGATTGCAGGTGGGGCGGCTGCGGGTGGATTGGTCGCCGGAGGAGCTGTTGCAGGTGGCGCCCCGGCAGGGGGCTGCGTTGCCGATCCGCCCGCCGCCGGGGGGGTGGCGGACTGGGATTCGGTCTCCACCGGGACCTGCAATTGGCCCAATCCCACCCGTGTTTCGTATTCGGCCCGCAGTTGTTCCTCGGTCAGCTTAGCCTTTTCCCGCTCGATGAACGCTTCGGGATCGGCTTCGATATATTCGATGTTCGTTCGGTAGGGCAGCGCGAATCCCGGTTCTGGAGAGTTGGGATTGGCCACTCGCGTGGCACCGGCTTCATACAACGCCTGCAACTCTTCATCGCTGGGGGAGCCGGTTACCTGGTCCAAGAAATCGTCCGCCAGAACGGGGAATGCCTCCACTCGAGCTGTCTTGTTCAATTTCAAAAAGTCGGCGTAGGTCTGCCCCGGCGGTTCGGCAGCCAACGGAGAGAGGAGAAGTTGATTGACGAGCACTGCAGTCAATTCGACTTTCAGCAATTCGCGGATCTCGAACCAATCAATGGTGCCATCGGTGGTTTCTATCAAGAT
>RFIQ01000516.1 GCA_003695565.1 Planctomycetota bacterium
GTGCAGGATCTCGGTGATCTGCAAGCCGAATTTGTCACCAATCTTGACTACATCTCCCTGGGCAATCGGCCGCTCGACCACCTCGACGGTCATCGGCGCGGTGCACGGTTTGTCAAACTGCAGCATTACGCCCGGCACGAGTTTCAGAATCTGGTCGATGCGCATCCGTTTCTCGGCTAACGTCACGACCACGGGGACCTCGACCCGTAGGACGCTCTTGCAATAGGGTTTGAGCAATGGTCGTCCCATGAGAATCGTATCCGATGGACCAGGCAAGCGCGATGGGTAAGCAATTTCAGTTGGCGACGAGGAAACAGCGGCGATCGATCACCAGCGCAGCCCGACGGCTCCCGCCCCGGCCTGCCGGACGCTCCACCCTCCCTCGTTGGGTGTTATCGTCGCCAAATCCCGCACAACTTGATATAGTTGAAAAAGCTGGCGGTGGGATTGATAGAATTGCTCCATGGAGCCTCAATGCCCGCAAGCAAGCCTGGTTCACCATGGGCTGGTGCCCGGGAAGTAGAGGGCATGCTAGCATCCACCGTGTCCGGTCCCACCATCGCTTTCTTCCATGTCACGGGATTTCATCCTACGATGCCTATCGCTCCCATTTTACCTGACTCCCCCGGCCAACTGCCGCTAGCGGACTACAAGACACTTTCCAACGAGGAATTGGCATCTCGAATCGCTGCCGCGCGGCAACGACTCGGGGACCGGCTATTGATCCTGGGGCACCATTACCAGCAGGACGAGGTCATCGAGCATGCCGACTTGCGAGGCGACAGCTATCAACTCAGCCAAATGGCCGCCGACAGTTCGACCTGTCGTTTCATCATTTTTTGCGGTGTTCACTTCATGGCAGAGACGGCTGACATTCTAGCCAACCGACCAGAGAAGCTCGAACAACGCGGGGGTGAGCGGGTTCGGGTGATCTTGCCCGATATGTCCGCTGGTTGCTCGATGGCCGACATGGCCGCGATTCGCCAGGTGGAAGATGCCTGGGATCAACTGGGTGCCGTGATCGACACGTCGGACATGATCCCTGTGACGTACATCAACAGTGCCGCCAGCCTCAAAGCGTTTTGCGGCAAGCATGGCGGAATTGTTTGTACCAGCAGCAACGCCGCAGCCGTCTTGGAGTGGGCGTTCGAACGCGCCAAACGCGTCTTTTTCTTCCCGGACCAGCACCTCGGACGCAACACCGCGCTAAAGATGGGCATCGATCCAACCGCCATGCCAGTGTGGGATCCCTACGCGGACGAAATGGGCGGAAACTCCGACGAGGCGATCGAGCGCAGCCGCGTCGTCCTCTGGAAAGGACACTGCAGCGTCCATCAGATGTTTCGCCCCGAGCATGTGCACCAGTTCCGCGAACGAATTCCCGACATCAAAATCCTGGTGCATCCGGAATGCCCCCAAGAGGTGAACGATCTGGCGGATATCTCCGGATCGACCAGCAAGATCATCCGCACAGTCGAACAGGCTCCGCCGGGCACCAAGTGGGCCATCGGGACGGAATTGCACCTGGTCAACCGATTGAAGAAGGAACATCCCGAACAGGAAATCCACTTCTTGTCACCGGTGGTTTGCATGTGCGCAACGATGTACCGCATCGACTTGGCTCATTTGGCCTGGGCCATCGAGAATCTGGTCGCAGGCGATGTAGTCAACGAAATCGCGGTCGACCCCGAAACGGCCCGCTACTCGTTGATCGCCCTGCAGCGGATGTTGGATGTCCGGTAAGGGCCGTCCTTGAAATACCTGTCCAGTCTGTAGCCTGACTCTCCTAGTCGGGACCTTCGTTGCCCGACCAGATAGTCAGGCTACGGCGTGACGCGACCGTTTTATCTGGGGCGATCCTAACCCCACGCCTCATTCCCCATGCACCCCTTGGGCCTCTGAAGCGAGTCGCGGATAAGGCTGGTAGCCGGCCGCCGAGGGCAGCTTGCGGTCAGGATCACTCGGGGGTTGTTCGACCGTCAGCGGTTGCTGCATGTCGGCCGCGGAAGGGCTGGCGGCCGCCGCAAATTGAGGTGGCATTGGTGCAGGCGAAAAGACCGGCCGGGTCGGGACGGGGTGAAATCGTGGATAGGGGGGCGGATCCGGCAGTTTCTTGATTCCCAACACTCGACACAGGGACTCAGGGCGCGGCAGAGGCGGAACCAAGGCGATCCTCTCCTCTCCCATTCCGCAAACCCCGCCATCGTCCTCGCAACCCGGGGGCTCGTCGACGAACGCGCTCGCTCCGCCGGCAGGAAACGCAAGGTCGCCCGATGGCGATGCCGCCAGCAGGTGTCCGCTATGCAACCCGGCTTCGCCCTGGCGGTGGCTGGGAATCCCCAGGCCCTGGCACCCCGACCCTAACATGAGACACCCCAAGAGGAATCCGACCGGTAGCGCCGCAGGGGAGGAGAAATCGGCGCGGCTCGCCCCCTGAACACGCCGGGGAGGCGGGGCGTTGGCGGACGCGTTTCGAGTTGATGGGAGACGATCGATCATCGCAAAGGCAATTCTATCTCTGATCACATCTCAGTCGCTATTCCGGGGCATTCACCCACTGTTGGGCATTACCTTCCCCGCGGAAGCATCCTCGCCGGGCCGTTCTCGAGCGCCCAGCCGCCGCGCAAGCGCGCTCTTCACCGGGTAATCGGCATCCCCGCCGCTGCAGCTTGAGGCGATTGCGCAAAGTTTGTCGATTACGCGAAGCTCGCCGGCTGATGTGCCTCACAAAACAACCCCTTCGGGGGGGCACCGCTACCCCTTCGCAACGACTGCAC
>RFIQ01000517.1 GCA_003695565.1 Planctomycetota bacterium
ATCCCGTGTTTGGCGGTGCAGGCCCAGGCGGCTCGGAACCGAGAATGAGATGTGTAGGGGGCTCATAGAGTTTAGGACCGCTCGCCGGTTTGTCGGCAATCCAGTTGCGCGCCAAAGCTCTACCTCCTACTCGCATGATGATCGATCAGCGCAGGGAAAAGGTTGGAGCTGGGGTGGAAAAACGGCTACAATGGACGGAGCCTGCGGATGGCTGGACACGGCAACCGTCGTTCGACCGCAGCACCTGCCTGGAGACCTATCCTCCTACCCCCTCCCTCGCGGCCCCCGGTCGGTTCCCGCCTTCAGGAGTGATTGACGTGATACCCATTGCGGAACCGCCGAGCATACGGTCAGCGTATCGGCGACAGTGCGCTTTGCATTGTAATGATTCAAATTGGTCGTGGCAGGTGTTAGTCGGGTTGTTCCTGGTTGCCGGTTATCTGGTCCCCGCGGTTGCTGAGGAATTGCCGTCGGTGACGTACGAGCGGGATGTGCGTCCGATTCTGAAGACGCATTGTTTTCACTGCCACGGCGAAGAGGGGCAGTTCGAGGGGGGCCTGGATCTGCGGCTGCAGCGATTGATCCTACAAGGGGGCGATTCGGGGACCGCTGTGGTTCCCGGCGATCCGACTGCCAGTTTGTTGCTGGGCCGCATGCAGGATGGCGAAATGCCGCCGGAGGAGATCGAGACCCGCCCCAGCGCGGAAGAGGTGGCGCGGATCGAGCGCTGGATTGCCCAGGGCGCTAGAACGGCGCGTCCCGAGCCAGCGGATTTGGATCCCAACGCCTACTTGACGGAGGAGGAACGCAGTTATTGGGCGTATCAACCGGTCCAGCGTGTGGACCCGCCCGACGTCCGCCATCGACATCAGGTGCAAACGCCGATCGACCAGTTTGTCTTGGCGAAACTTGAGCCGCTGGGGTTGAGGCTATCTCAGCCTGCAGAACGCCGCACGTTGATTCGCCGGTTGTACTTCGACCTCCACGGTCTGCCGCCAAGTTCCTCCAGGGTGCAACAGTTTGTTAACGATGGCCGGCCGGATGCCTATGAGAGGTTGGTGGACGAACTACTGGCTTCGCCCCGGTATGGCGAGCGATGGGGCCGGCATTGGTTGGACGTCGCGGGCTACGCGGACTCCGAAGGATACACAGACGAAGATCCGGAGCGGCCCTGGGCTTTTCACTACCGGGACTATGTCCTGCGCGCCCTCAACGCCGACAAACCGTTCGATGAGTTTATCACCGAGCAGATCGCTGGCGATGAGCTGGTAACTCAGCCCTTTCGGAATCTGTCGGCCAGCGATCGGGATAAGCTGATCGCGACGGGCTTTTTGCGGATGGCTCCCGACGGGACGGGCGGGGTGGGGAGCCACAACCTGGTTGCTAAGAACGATGTGATCGCAGGAACAATCGAGATCCTGTCCTCGGCCCTGCTGGGGCTGACTGTCGGCTGTGCCCAGTGCCATGACCACCGGTACGATCCGATTTCACAAGAGGATTACTACGCATTGCGGGCGATTTTCGAGCCTGCGTTTCATCCGTCAGCCTGGTTGCCGCCGGCCCAGCGCCGCATTTCTTTGTATACTGAGAGCGACCTCCAGCGGGCGGCCGAGATCGAGCAGCAGGCTTTGGCCGTGTTGGCGGAGCGCGACCACCGGCAAGCGGATTTGATTGCGGCGACGTTCGAGCGGGAGTTGGCCAAATTGCCGGAGGAAGTACGCGAGGCTGTACGCGCCGCCTATGAAACGGCAGCCGCCAAGCGCTCCGCTGAGCAAAAGGAGTTGTTGAAGCTGTACCCCAGTGTCAACGTTTCGGCGGGCTCGCTGTACCTGTACGACCGCCAGGCAGCCGATGAACTGAAGAAACTCGCAGATCGAGCGGCCGAGATTCGCAACAGCAAGCCCCAGGAGGAGTTTGTCCGGGCCCTGTGGGAACCAGCGGGTACATCGCCCGAAGACACGCATTTGTTTGCGCGCGGCGACCCGGAGCAGCCGAAACAGGTCGTAGGTCCTCGGGCACTCCGCATTCTGACGCAGCATTGTTCGCCAGCCATTCCGGATGATGATCCGCACCTACCAACGACGGGGAGGCGGTTGGCCTATGCCCGCTGGTTGGTGGGTGGTGATCATCCATTGGTGGCCCGCGTCATTGTCAATCGTGTCTGGCTCGGCCACTTTGGTCGAGGATTGGTAGCGACGCCGGCCGATTTGGGCCGGTTGGGCGTACCCCCAACGCACCCCGAGTTGCTCGATTGGCTGGCGACCGAGTTCGTGGAGAAGGGGTGGTCGTTGAAACACCTGCATCGGGTGATTCTTCTCTCGCGCACCTATCAGCAAGACGCCAAAAGGGCACCGAACGGGGAGTCCGTCGATCGGGAAAACCGGTTCTACTGGCGCTGGTCGCTGCGGCGGTTGGATGCCGAATCTTTGCGAGATGCATTGCTGATGCTGAGTGGCGATCTGAATTTGCGGACGGGTGGTCCGCCCGTGCCGGTAATGGCCGATCGCGTTGGGCAGTTCGTCATTGGTCGCGAGAATCTCAACGCTGGACGGCCCGGGCCAGTCATCGACATGCAGGGTGAGCAATTTCGGCGGACCGTCTACGTGCAGTTTCGCCGCAGCCGACCGCTCAGTGCAATTGCCCCCTTCGACCTACCGCGGATGTCGCCGAACTGCAAACAGCGAAACGTGTCCACCGTTGCCACGCAATCTCTGTTGTTGATGAACAGCCCATTTGTGTGGGAACGGGCGGCGCAGATGGCTCTGCGCGCGCGGCGACTGGGTGGCGAGCAGCCCGCGGCACAGGTGGAGTGGATTTGGTGTGCTGCCTACGGTCATCCACCGACAGACGCGGAGTCCCAAGCGGCTGTGCAATTCGTTGCGCAGCAGGCGGCCCAGTTTGCAGCGCAGGGAGCCATGCCAGAACAGGCCCTCGCGCTGGAGGCGGACGACTTGGCGCTCGCGAGCCTGTGTCATGCAGTGATCAGCTCCAATGAATTCTTATATGTCGACTGAGTGGGAATAGGGAGTGAGCAAGTGCGACGACAAAACGGCCAAGCGCGTTGCGGGGTGCGAGCGGGAGACGGTGACGGGGGATCTCGCAGACATTTCCTGGCGGCGAGCAGCCTGGGGATCGCGCCGGTGGCATTGGCCTGGCTGTTGGATCAGGAAAGGACCTGGGGGAAATCGCCGGACAAGCCGGTGGGCGATCTGCAGTACGATCTGGCACCCAAGCAACCGCACTTTAGGCCGCGGGCAACGGCCATGATTTCCCTGTGGATGCAGGGCGGTCCCAGCCACATCGATTTGTTCGACCCGAAGCCGGAATTGGTCCGGCTGGATGGGCGTCCCTTTCCGGGCGAGGTGAAGTACGACAACGCTGCTCAGGCTTCATCCAAGGTACTGGGGAGTCCCTGGAAGTTTCGGCGGCATGGAGGTTGCGGCATGGACGTGTCGGAGCTGTTGCCGCACTTTGCGGAGATCGTCGACGAGGTATGCCTGATCCGCTCCATGCAGACTGGAGTGAATAACCATGGCCAATCGATTCGAGCTCTCAATGGGGGTAATATTCTGCCGGGCCAACCGGTGTTGGGAAGCTGGATTACTTACGGATTGGGCAGCGAGTCGCAGGATTTGCCGGCCTATATGGCTTTGGTGGATCCCGGCCAGTTGCCCGTGTTGGGAGTGGAGAACTGGTCGAATGGTTACTTGCCATCGCTGTACCAAGGTACGGTTGTGCGACCGCAGGAGCCGCGGATCTTGAATCTCGTTCCTTCGGCCCGATATGCGGGGCTACCCCAGCAGAATTATCTACAGTTTATCGAACGCTTGAACCGCGCGCACCTGAGCCGGCATCCCGGTGAATTGGAATTGGAAGCACGCATTGCCACGTATCGATTGGCTGCCAACATGCAAATGGCTGCCTCCGAAGCGCTTGATCTGTCCCAAGAAACTGCTGCCACCAAGCGCATGTACGGGCTGGAGGACCCGGCGTGCCGCGACTTTGGCGAGCGGTGCTTGATCGCGCGACGGTTGATCGAACGCGGCGTGCGTTTCGTGCAAGTATTTACCGAGAATCAGCGGTGGGATCATCACAACAGCATCCGCAGTGGCTTGCCCACAGCGTGTAAGAAGGTGGATCGACCTTCGGCGGCCCTGGTCAAGGATCTGAGACAGCGAGGTTTGTTGGATACCACGATCGTCCATTGGGGAGGGGAGATGGGGCGTTTGCCGGTGATTCAAAACGACGCCGGTCCGAACAAAGTGGGACGCGACCACAATACGCACGGGTTCAGCATGTGGCTGGCCGGTGGCGGCATACGCGGGGGGGCGGTGTACGGTAGCACCGATGAGTTCGGTCATCGAGCTGTGGATCGAGTGGTGCGCCATCACGACTACCACGCCACGTTGCTGCACCTGTTCGGTCTCGATCACCGCCGCCTGGTGTTCAAACAGAACAACCGGGAGCGATCCCTGATCGAGAAGGATGCCGAGATCGTCAAGGAAATCCTCGCGTGAGGGCGGTCCAATTCTGCGCGTGAGGAGTCTTGTACGCGATGTGCGGATTGCAGGGGCGAATGGCGGAGCGGCCCATGATTCAACGGAGCGCAGGCAACCGAATATGAAATATGAAATGCTTGTATCGGTTGGGCCGGTGACGGGCGGAGGTGCGATCTGACAGGTTGGAGCGGCGTGCCGCCCGGCGGAGGCCAGTTTTGTGAGCTATAGTTGTTTGGTCTGCTAGCAGGCCGGACGTAACCGAGCTGATCCTCAGACTGGGGTAGTGTGCAAAGGATTCGAGCATGGCGCAACAATTCGACCGCGGTGTACCGACGGGAGATCCTGAACAAGCGTTTGCGTGGGGGCAGAGTTCTCCACCGGTGGTGGGCCCAGTGCCAGCCCAGCGCCAACCGGCGGACGCGGCAGATCGGGAACCACCGGTGTTCATCGACCGTCGGTCGGCAGAAGGAGGCCGAGCTCCGGGAGTGGAGCGCCGCCAGTTTGGTAATTCGCATCGGGGGCTGAGCGACGCGGGGCGGGAATTGGCCCAAGCGGTGGATCGCTACAAGGTCCAGCATGGCCGGCGGTTCATCAATTTCGATGAACTGCTGCAGATCGTGGAAAGCCTGGGATACCGGCGTAGCTGAATTCCGCGCAGCCTTCCCGGGGTGATGCTGGGCCCGTGGCGACACCGACGATGCGCGGGCCGACGATTCGTTGTGAAGTGCAGGGGCCGTTTGCCAGGCACCGGACCAGAGCAGAGTCAAGCCATGCGGACCAACAGCGAGGTCAGTCGCTGTAGCGTCACGGCCCCGATAGGGTTGCCCTGCGCATCGACCACTTGAGCCACCGGCGCTTGCTGGCTTTGTAACTTGGCTAGAGCCGTAAGGGCATTCTCGTTGGCGGGGATGTTGGGCACCGGTCGCAGTGGGGGCGTTTGTCCGGGCGGCAGGACGACGGTATCGGCGACCAGGTAGGCGCCAACCAGCCGACGCTTGTCTTTGCTTAGCACCCCCACGAAGGTCTCATTGAAGCGGCGGGCTTGCGCCAAGATCGTTTCCCGATCGGCCGGTTCGGTGACCCATGGCAGCGCGCGAATGGGGTTGGCAAAGTGCCGCACCGCGCGCACCCCGAACGTGAAGATGTTTTGCGCCAGTTCGCGTTGGATCGGCAACAGGATGCCGGCCTCTTGGCTCTCCATCAGCACCCGCTGCAGTGCCTGCCGTTCCAGGGACAGTTTCTCTTGCACGCCTTCTCGGGGGGCCACGCGCTGCCACAGGACCTCAAGTGCCATGACCAGCAGGCTGAGTGGCAAGAACAAGGCAGCGAAGAGCAGCAGGAGCGGGGCCCCCAGCGTCGACAATCGATAGGGGGCATGGAAGTACAGGTACTTCGGCAGCAATTCACCGTAGACAAACAGGAGCGGGGTGGCAACCACCGGCAGGACCGCCTGAATGTTCTCCGACCA
>RFIQ01000518.1 GCA_003695565.1 Planctomycetota bacterium
AGTTGTAGGTGGGCCTGCGATTGACCTATCGCAGTTGGTGCGGATTTGCTACGAACGAGAGCGGACAAGAACAGATGTTGGAATGCGTTCCCGCTTCAGGCGCGATGGTCCGAACCATACTGCGAGCTCAAATGCTCGTTCGCGGCATCGTGCGTGGGGACACCCGAGGGGATCGCATCTACCACGACGACAGGCGCAAATCGCGCAGGGAATCTTCGAATCGTTGCCGACAGGGATGTCGACCGCATGAAAACAATAACGCGAATTGCCGCTACTGGTGGCGTGATCTTGTTGGGAGCTGTTGCCATCGTCGTCGCCCAGCGCGACGCGCGGAACCGCGATCGCGATGCCTATACGCCTCCTAAGGCCGCGCCGACACCTGCCACACCCATCGTCGTTGAGCAATCTCCGCGCGGACAATCTCCCGGCCACCGGGAGCTGGAATTGGTGCGGGCGAACAATGGCGGGATCGCTACGGGAGGACGTCTGAGCGACGGTCCACCTTCTGAACTTGCCACGCCCAGCCAACTGCCCGAGACCGTTACCGTCTTGCGCCCCCCGGATTCTCTGCCAGAGTTGCCCGAATCGAATCCGCTTCGAGCGTCTGGTCGGATTGGCGATGCTCCATCTCACAGCGCCGACTTGAGTGACCGTGCGCACATCGGGGACGCGCCAACATCGGACTCTCTGCCGCCTGTGGTTCAATCGGCCCAGTTTGATGCATCGGCTACATCCGATTCGAGCATCCCATCTCCCGTCCGCGCCATGCTGGCCTCGGGGACCGTCGCCACCCAAACTGCAGCAAACCAAGACGCGGGAAATCTCCCTGCGCCGGCGGCCGAGAATCCTTCGACACCGTTGCCCAAGTTGCCTGATCCGGTGACCTTGGGACAGCCGGCTGTTCCCGCAGGTGCCAGTGCAGAACAAAACTCCAGCGGGGCTCTACCGCAATTCCCGTCCATCGAGCCGGCAGAGCTGCAAGCTCCGCCGGCCGGCGCAGCGTCGGGAACCGCTGCATCAATTCCCAGCTCCGTTCCGCCTTCGAACGCCGCGTCACCGTCCGCCCCCCTTCCGGCATCCCCTTCGCTATCAACGGGTAACGACTCACGCGGTAGTTCTGCGCAACGAGAATCACCCTACGGTGCCCCTGCCGCCTCTGCTGCCCCTAGCCGTGGCCGGCCCGCACCAGCGCCCAGCCGCGGTGGCTTGAGCGACACGCAACGAGACGCGATGGTACCAACTGACTTGACAGGTTCTGGCTCGGTCCGCGTTCCTCCGCGGGCCCCCGAGTTTGGCGGAACCAATATGCCGGCTGGCACGGTTCCACGTGGTTCCCCAGGGGAACTGTCCACTGGGACGAACAGGGGTTTACCCTCGGCAGACTATCGGGGCGGGGCGCCTGCCAGCGCATCCCGCAGCACCGCAGGAGCAACAGGCATGACAGCGCTGCCGCCACGGGGCGCCGCGCCAACGGGCAGCAGCCTGCCTCAGACGGCGACTGCGGTGGCGACTGCAGACCGCCCCGGGCCGCGGCAATTGGACGGAATTCAGAATCCAGTCCTGGTCATCGAGCGACGGGTGGCGGACGAAGTCTCCGTCGGCAAGCCGGCAACCTTTGTGACAACGATCCGAAATGCTGGGCCCGTGCCAGCGTTGGGCGTCGTCGCGCGCGATAAGGTCCCCATGGGGACGCGCTTTGTCGAGTCGATTCCACCAGCAGCGCCAGGGGCAGATGGGACCCTGGAATGGGCCTTGGGGGACATTCCTCCCGGCGACGAGCGAGCGATCACGGTGCAACTGGTTCCTCAAGTGGAAGGCGAGATAGGTAGTGTCGCAGCCGTCTATTTTGCAACCCAAGCATCGACGCGCACCGTCGCCACTCGGCCACAACTTCAGATCGAATTAGTCGGTCAGTCACGGGCCCTGATTGGAGACAGCCACGTGGTCAACGTAACGGTGCAAAACGTGGGTTCTGGCACTGCCGAAAACGTTCGCCTGGAAGCCGACTTGCCGCCGCAGGTCCGGCACCACAGCGGCGATGCAAATCTGGAGGCGGTGATGGGGGACATTCGCCCTGGCGAAACCAAACGAGTGGCCTTGGCGGTATCGGCCGTGGCGCCTGGTTCCGGTAGCTGTGCCGTCCGCGCCGTCAATGACGATGGAGTCCTGGCCGAACAGAACGCACCGATCGAGGTTCAGGCCCCCAGCCTGGCCGCGGTCATCCAGGGTCCCAAACTGCGTTACCTGGAACGACAGGCCACGTTCAGCATCGGTGTGCGGAACACGGGAACCGCCCCGGCCACCAATCTCGACTTTGTCGCTCACTTGCCCGCAGGACTCAAGTTCATTTCAACCAATAACCATGGCGCCTACGATCCCGCCACGCACTCCGTGCGATGGGGATTGCACGAACTACCGGCCGGGCAGACCGCCCCGATTGAGCTGACTTTGCTGCCGGTCGAACTCGGTTCGCAGGTCGTTCGTTTCACGGCTCAGGGCGACCTGAACGTGGCGGCGGAGGCCGAAGCTCAAGTGAGTGTCGAAGGCCTGGCACAACTGGAGTTTTCGATCGCTCAAGACAATGGAACGATCGAGACAGGCGCGCAAACCACCTACACCCTGGAACTTGCCAACATCGGGAACAAACAGGATCGGGATGTGCGGGTCGAAGTCGAGCTGCCGCCGGGATGCAGCGTTCTGGCCGTGCAAGCTCCGGTGGACTACCAGGCGAACGGCAACAGATTGGCGTTTGCTCCTATCGCGGAGATGGCTGACAATCGGCGGCTGATCTTCCGATTCCAAGTCCAGCACGACCAACCGGGCACGCGTGTGATTCGCGCAAAGGTCACCAGCGCCAACTGGCCAGTCGCGATGGTCAAGGAGGTCGGCACCTTGGTCTACAACGATCAGAACTGAAGTCTGGCACCCGCAATGTTCTAAGACCGCCGCCTCGGATGTGAAATCGCGGCAGCCCCATCCGAATGTTCGCCGGTACATGAATTCACGGGCACATTTCTGGCAGCAGGGAGGCGTGTCGTCGTTGAGTCATTTGACTGGACCAGTGCCTGACAACGTGGAGATCGTCGGCTATAATCGCCCTTCCGTTCCGGATCGGACCGCCTGGTCGGGTCCCGTTCGGAGAATTGCGGGTAAGGATTCAGTAACCTCATTGAAGCATTTGTAGACACAGGAGAACGATCGCGTGGGAGTGAAGAAGAGTGGCAAAGGCCGTCGTAAAATTGGTCGAAAGAAACGACGGATGCGCGCGAAGATTCGCCACCGCAAGAAATAGCGACTGCGCAGAACGAGCGTTTTTCCTGACAGTGCCCGATGCCGCTGCTAATCCACGCGGCCCGCTCGCGCGCTCTATGGGGTCCGCAGGGCAGCAGTCTTTGTTGCTGTTCCGTCAGGGACTGACGGGGGACTTTGTGGCCGTTTATGCCGATTTGCGGTGGCGCTGGACTGTGCGGCGGGGAAACAGGACAACCATCGTATCGAGTACGTGGAGTCCTGAGCGGGCATAAGTGCGTACGGCAGGAGCGTTGTTGGCATCCACGGCAGCGACCAGAGCACTACCCCCCATTCGCCGGGTTTGATCGATTGCATGGTCCACCAATAAATGTCCCCGTCCCTGTCCCCGGCATTCGGGCACCAGCCCCATGTATGCCAGCTCGGTGATTTGCTCGGCGTGATTCTTCAGCAGGACGCACCCCGCTGGCTCTTCGTCTCGCAGATATATCCACCACGGCAGGGTGCCATCCAGCGCCGCGCCGTCCAGAAAACTGGCCAGGAAATCTTCCGGCTTGCGCAATGCATTGAGCAGTGGGCAGTCGAGCGTCCCTTCAAAGGTCTGGGAGAGCAGTTGCACGAGGTCGCGTTCGCTAAACGTAGCCGCCCGAACGAAGCGATCCCTGCGATGATCATGTGCCGTGCGCGACCGGGGGAATTCCATGTCCTCAACGGTCGACCTCGTCACTGCCAAATTGTCTATCAAGGCACCTCTGTTGCTCGATCCGGCGACCGGCGAGAGATGTACCACGCGTCGCTCGACTTTGGCCACGCACTCAAATCCAACGATTTCCAACCACTCTCGTGTGTTCCAATCCGTGTCCGGCACAACCGCTTGAATCTGTGCGATTCCTCGGTCGACCAATTCGGATTCACAATGTGCCATCAATTGTCGAACCGTCGACTCGCCCGCGGGAGTTCGCGCCTTGGCAATCCGCAAGCCTGCCAGGTCGCCCACACGACCAGGGAGCTGACGGAAGTAGCACGCCGCCAGAATCTCTCCCTCCAATCCGACGGAGGCAGCCGCAATCGGGCGTCTTCCCTGTTGCATGTCGGCAGCCAATTCCCGCACGCGGGTCACCAGCTCCCCGCCCGTTTCCTCGGCATGCACCCACTGTACAATCCGCGCAAGTTCCGAGGGAGCTCGTCGCGTGCCAGCATTCCCCCAGTCTGCCGCCGTCGATCCAGTCTGCGTGAAGAGCTTGAGGACGGGACCATGCTCGTCTATCTGGCCCATCGCGTACATCTCCGCTTTCAGTGATTCAGTTAAGGATGCGCTGCACCGGCTGGCCCGTGCACTCCGAGGCCAGGTGACTCATCGCCTTGCGTCGATTGGCGTTGTAAGACCTGATGCCAATCGTGTATTTCCGCCAGGGACTGGCGGGGTACTCTTGATTACCTGCGTGTC
Source organism: Planctomycetota bacterium (assembly GCA_003695565.1). Lineage (GTDB taxonomy): Bacteria > Planctomycetota > Planctomycetia > Pirellulales > Pirellulaceae > Aureliella. The sequence continues at coordinate 4,697 of RFIQ01000518.1, forward strand.
CGTTAGGGACTGGCGGGTAGTGCTCATTGCTCTTGCTTCCGCCAGGGACTGGCGGGGTACTCTTGGTTGTGTGCGTGTCGGCCAGGGACTGGCGGGCTGCTTTGGGTTGGATGCCTTGGCAGTCACCGGATGTTAGTCGATTTGACGGTCGGACGCGAGGCGGATTGCTACAATGGAACTAGGGCCGTAGGGCCAGCCATGACGGCATGGCCCGGGACGATCCCATGTTCATCGCCTCCCCGCCTGACACTGCTGCGGATTTCGCGTCGTCGACCTCGACGCGGTTCGCTCCGCTCGATCCTATTCTTCTATACGGAGCTGTTCAGATGTACTCCATGGATCCTATTCAAGCCGGCCGACACATATCCCATCGATCAGTTTGGTTCCGTCCTCGCCACCGCCGCCGCATGGTTCTCAGCATCCTGTTCGCAGCGGCCGTGTTTTGGACCAACGGCACAGCGGTGCAAGCCCAGAGCTTCTTGGAACAACTGGAAAAGGCAGTGAAGAGCCAGTTGCAGACGCCGGATTCGACGGCACAACCACCGGGCGCAGAGCCCGAGAGCGGACCGACTTCCGCGGCGAGTCCGAGTCCGACCGAATCTACCGGTACGGCTGACGAGTTGCCACCGCCGGCTCCTGCACCCATCGATGGCCGCGGCCCAGCGAACAAGCCGAAAGCCACCGGTCAGATCTACTTGGGCGTGGAAGTCGAAGCGCCGCGGGACAATCGATTGGGTGTGACGGTCACTGATGTCGTTCGCGGCGGCCCGGCTTGGAAAGCCGGTCTGCGCGCTGGCGACCGCATCTTGGCGATCAACGGTTATGCCATTGGGGACATGAAAGACATGGTCGCGCAACTTGCCAAGTTACGCCCTGGCGATTCTGTCCGCTTCCTGGTCAACCGCGACGGAACCAACCGCGAGATGACCGCAGTGCTGATGGATGCCGGACTGGCAGGAGCGATGGGGCAAGGGAGCAAGTCCGCCGCGGAAGACGAGGAGGCCTGGTTGGGTGTAACGACCGTCGACCTTACCGACGCATTCCGCCAGCGTTTTGGAATCGGTGTCTTCCGTGGTGCTGCGGTCACATCCGTCGACGCTGGATCGCCGGCCAAGTTAGCCGGATTGCGACCGGGGGATACGATTGTCGAGGTGGACGGAACGCCCATCGAAACCGCGGCGGATTTGGCCACGTGGCTACACTCTGCCAATCCAGGACGCAAGATCGAACTATTGATATACCGCGGTGCGTTTCCCCACCGGATCGAACTCACGTTGGC
>RFIQ01000519.1 GCA_003695565.1 Planctomycetota bacterium
ATAACGGGGCGCCGGCATGGCGACGGCTGCAGACGGGCCGAGCTGAATGCGCGGTCGGGGATCAACGCCTCGCCGGGCCGACGTGGACGAGCTGACCAAGATCCCAGAAAGTGCTTCGCGATCGGGCAATGGCAGGAGAATTCTGGCGAATTCGGCTGCTTGTGATGAGCAACGGTCGGGGAATTCTGGCGAATTCCACGACTAGTGATTGTCGGGGCCTGGTTTCGGCGAGTGTGTTGAATCGCACGGAAGAAAGTGCGACAATGCGCTTGCGGTACGGAGCGACTGATGCGTCGTGCCACGCTACTCCCCTCGAATCGAACTTTCCCTTGACCGCTGCGGGCGGCAGGTGGCTGCAGCCGGCGGCGGGCAAGTTTTGACGTAACGCCCGACCGGCGCAAGGACGTGCTTTGCAGGTACCCTTGGCCAATCTATGGCATTGGCGCACCGGGGCGGACCGCAGTTCTGCGGTGGGCCTTGGCGTACGGTGGAAGGTGTTGTTAGGCATGGCGCCGCGTCCGGCGCGTATGGCAAGCGCTCAGGTGGGGGAGAATAAGATGAAAGAGGTTGTACTAGGCTTGGGGCACCAATCGAGTTTGTGGAATGTTGTGCAAATTGCCGACGACCAGTTGCGATCCATCCACGGGTCACCCAAGAAAATGGTGGTGCGAGCGGATGGATTGATGGTCGAGGCGCATCGGCCTCATTACGAGGGACAATTCGATTCGTTCGTGCTCCGCCTGGAGGGTAAACGCCGGTTCCGCAAGCTGGATTCTCTGCGCGAAATAGCCGCCGGGCAGCCCGCAGCCTGCGACTTTGTGGAAGAGGACGGTCGGGTAGAGATCTGGTTGTCGCCCACCGATCCCGAGAATGTGGAAGACGTACATCGATCCTGCGACGCGTTGTCGGCCGCACTCGATTTGCCGGAAGTTTGGCGGGTGCACGGGGAGGAGTACCGGAACAAACCGCTGAGCCAGGAGTTGTTGTTCAAGGCGGTGGCCAAGTATCGCAGCAGCGATATCCACCTTTATCCGGGAGCGCCCCCCATGTTTCGCATCGACGGCCGGTTGCAGGCCCGCGGCCAATTCGAGCCGCTGTCGAGCGAGCAGATCATGCGATTGATCGAACAGATGGCGCCCGAAAAGCACTTTGAGGAGTTCCAGCGCGACCTGCAATGCAGTTTTATCTTTCATCAGGTCGGTTTGGGATACGCCCGCGTATCGGCCTTTATCAAATCGGGGACTCCCCATTGCACCTTACGAATACTTCCCGAGAAAATCCCGTCGTTTGAGGATTTGAATATCCCCCGCGATGCCATGGAGCAATTGGGAAATATGCACTTCGGGTTGATTTTGGTAACCGGCATGACGGGCAGCGGAAAATCGACCACGGTAGCTTCCCTGGTCGATTGGATCAACCAGAACAAGAATGTGCATATCCTGTGCATCGAGCAACCGGTCGAATTCGTCCATACCAACAAGCAGGCTGTCATTTCGCAGCGGGACGTGGGGGAGGACGTTGGCAGCTTTGCCGAAGCCGTGCGGGGGGCGCTGAGGCACGATCCCGATGTGATCGTGATCGGTGAAATGCGTGATCCCGATACGATCCGAGCCGCGATCAACGCCGCTGCGACCGGCCACCTGGTCATCAGCACCTTGCACTCTGGGACGTCCTATGAAACGATCAACCGCATCGTCAGCTTTTTCGATCCGGTCGAACGAGATTTGGTCAAGTTGCAGTTGCGGGACGCGCTCAAGTGCGTCATCTGCCAGCGGTTGATCCCAATGAAGACGGGCGGCCGCCGCGTGGCGCTGGAGTTCATGTTCAATGACACAAACCTGATCTCGGACGCGATCCTGAAAGGCAACTCGCTAGCCATCAAGGTAGGGATGCAGCAGACCGCCTCCCGGTCGTTCATCTTTGAAAAACACCTGTACGAACTGTCCAAACAGGAGATCATCAGCAAGGAGGTTGCCCGTGAATTTGCCAGTGAATCCTCGATTCTGGAACAAATGTTGATCGGTAGTTACGCCATCCCCTCTCCGGATACCATGCTCGATCATCATTGATCCGATGGGCTGGCTGGTGCCCACCAAGAATTTCGGGATCGTGACCGCGTAGGCAGGTCTTTCTCAGTCGGTAGGCCCACCTGCGCGCGGTATAGGGCCGATAAATTCCTGGGTCAAAGCCGCACACTTTATCGGGTCGGAGATGCTTGTGTGTGCGATATGGCGCGCCGTTGGCGCACGGACGTTGACTGCGAATACACCAGCGGTGGTATTGTGTCGTTCCGGATTTGTTCTCCTGGTTGCGGCAAGTTGTCTCAGGCAATGGTTTCTTGGTCTTCTTTCCCCACAATGGCGCCGCATGGTATCGCTTGTGCTTAGCTGGAGCACCGACGCGCAAGCTGTGTCGCCCTTTTGACTTATCGCCGCAGGATCTGACTGGCCGACCGAGGGCGCGGTGCCTGATTCTTCAGGCAGCGCGCATTGCATACGGGGCGATGCATGGCTCGGCTCGTGCGTCGATGGGATTACAACTCGTTGGTTTCCGTTTCGG
>RFIQ01000520.1 GCA_003695565.1 Planctomycetota bacterium
CACCGGGCTCGATCGAACATTGCTCGCGCAGGCCGCTTGGCCAGGAGACCTGCACCAGGCAAGGGGTGTTGGCACCATCGGGCCAGTACACCGGTATCTCTGTGGCGCCGGACGACAGGTAACTGCCGCCGCCAGCCAGTGCCCGAACGGATCGGGCCGACCCAATTTCCAATTGGACCATCACCCCGATGGCCGAGCGATTGGACTGCGTACCAACGAAGCGAATCGAAGCGTGGGCGCTGGTCGGCGTCTGGCTGCGCAAGAGGATCGCTGCCGGCTCATCCAAATGGGACACGACCAGATCCTGTGCCCCGTCGCGGTCTAAATCGGCTGCCGCAACTCCGCGTCCCGTATGCCCCTCCTGCCAGTACCCAGGAGCGACGCGACGGGTCAAGCGTTGGCCATCATGGTTTTCCAGCAGCAGAGGGAGCTGCCGAAAGGGAGCGTGGGCAGAGTGGTACGAGACGTGGCCGTTGGCAATCATCACGTCCAGGTCTCCGTCGAAATCGAAGTCGATCGGTACGCAACCGAATCCAACGTATACCGCTTCGAGCGAAGCCAGTCCGAACTGGCGGCTGGCGTAACTGAACAATCCATTGCCTTGATTCCGGTACAGGGCTGTCAACTCGCGTTCAAAATTGGTGACCAGCAAGTCCAGGCGCAAATCGTTGTCCACATCGAATACCGCGATCCCCATGCTGCCGGTACTGACGCCGAATTCATCGCCAGCGACTCCCGCCAGGACTGCGGACTCGGCCAGCGTCCCGTCCGGCTGCTGGACATAGAAATAATTGTCGGTCGTGTCGTTGGCCACGTAGAAATCGATCCGACCGTCGTTCGTAAGGTCCGCCGCGGCAACCCCCAGCCCCTTGCCGCCGGGGCGCATCCCCAGAGAAGCGGCCCGGTCGGTGAATTGGCCAGCTCCATCGCTGATGAACAATGCGTCATCCAAGCCGGCAAATTCTCGCGGAGCGCACACCTCGCGGACCTGACCATCGTTGGCCGTACAAACCGGATGCTTCTTCCAGCTCCAGTCCACATAATGCGCGGCGTACAAGTCGAGGTTGCCATCGGCATCGGCATCGCACCACGCCAGACTGCTCGACCAGTCCGGATTCGACGCGCAGTGCAGTTCGCACCACATCTGAAAAGTTCCATCGCCCAAGTTGTGCAACAGTTGGATGCCGCCGTATCCGCTGATCGCCAGATCGTCGAAACCGTCGTTGTCGAAGTCGGCGCGATAGGCCGCATGGGTGTAGTACCGATCCCCGTGCGTTCGGCTGGCCTCGGTCACATCGGCAAACCAGGCTCGACCGAGATTGCGAAACATGGCGCCCGGGCGGGAAGTGACCTGGTTCCCCGTCAGCCTTCCTCCGCCGGGCAGGTAGACATCTTCCCAGCCGTCGAGGTCGTAGTCCAAGATCGCGCATCCGCCTCCCAACGATTCCAAGATGGCATACTCCCCCGCTTCGCGGCCATTGGAGTAGGTGAAACGGACACCGCGTTGAGCGGCAACCTCATGGAAGATCCAATCCCCTGTTTCTCCGCCGGCAGAGCCATCCGTGGATCGCGCGGCGGAGGTGCCGACCGAGTCACGGGATGGTTCGTTGTCGGAGCGACGGTCCAGGGGATCGCTGCGTGTCGCTTGGTTGGGGGCGGGGTGATCCCGGCCGGGCGGTTTGTCTTTCTGGCCTGTGCACCCGGCGCTGAAAATGATCAACAGGCTGATCCCCAGCACCAGGATGCGTCGCAACCGGCGGCGAGCCCCCTGTTCGCGACTTGCCATCGTTCGCCGAACAAATATCAAGCCGATTCCCCCGACGATTCCTGCGGTGAGCTTTCCGATGCACTGTTTTGTGATTGCGCAGGAGGTGTAGACCGGGTCACTAGAATACCAGCGAATGTCACGGTCAGGGCATACCATACGATGGTTATAGTGAGACTCTGCGGCGGGAAGATCGAGGTGTTCTCAGCGGCGAATGCAATGCCGATCACCAAAGGTGCGACGAATCCCGTCAACACGCCTGCCAACGGCGGCGCCCACACCGCACCGACGCGGCGGGTTGCCGACTGGAATCCGATCACGAAGCTTACCGGCAACAGCAGAATTGCGGACGTGACCGCCATTACCAGACTGTCGGCGACCAACGGTCGATTCTCGTCACTAATCAGCGGGATAGGATGCCCCAGATTGAAGTACTGTCGTACTTGCAACCCCACCACACCCGCAAGGGCTCCGCAGATTATTCCCACGATCAACGGCCCCAAAGCAGTCGTCCAGTGTTTGGTTGCCCGGCGCCCCAAGAGGCAAAAACCAATCGTCCCCCATCCCAATCCAGCGAAGGTGAAACGAAACAAGGTATTCTTCCAGAGGTTGGCGAGCTCGACCGCAGCCAATTCGTCCTGTTCCGCTTGCGGGCTCATGGCGCTGACATCGGACAACCGGTCGGGTACTCGCCAAGTGTAGGCCGGAAACGAGTACAGAGCCCAACTGATGGCCCCTGCGATGGCGATTGCCATCCACCACTGCTGCAAGGATGCGGCTCGGACCGTCGCATCGGATTCCGATCCCGCTGTTTCTGGTTCGCCTGCCGTGACCGGTCCGGGTTGTTGGTGATCGCTCGATGCCATGATGCTCCCAATCGTCCAATCTTGCGAAGTGTGCAAAAAAGAAAAAACAAGCCGTCGGCAGCGGGCTGCCAAGTTCAGGGCTCATTCTAACCGAATCCACACGCCGATTGCACTTACTAGAGCAACATTCAGCATTGCCCGCCGCGCCGTTCAAATAGTGGCCCGCGAGTCCCTCGCGGACTGGCCTCGACAGACAGGCATTCAGAATTCGCATCCGCGGAGCATATCAGCCAGGAGCGGTTGCGAGGCACCACCTCCAACGATCAAGGTGCGAGCGATGGGGGCCTGGCCGAATGTCTCGGCATGAGCGCGGCGGGTCAGATCGATCTGGCTGCGCAGGCGAGCGGCTTCGGATTGCAGGCAGGCCAGTACTTCCGCCGAGCGGAGGCGCGCGGCAGGGAACTGGGCGATGGCTTCGGATGCCTGAGCCGCGGTCAATTGCAAGGATCGACTCAATGCCGCCGCCAAACCC
>RFIQ01000521.1 GCA_003695565.1 Planctomycetota bacterium
TGTCGGCCCCGACCGCAGCGGCTCCACTGATCTCGGCCTGGAATCCCGGCGTACACCATCGCGCATATTCTTGTTTTGCCGCCCGCATCCACTGCTCGACCTCGCCAATCACCTGGATGTTAATGACCGCGGCAAAATCCGAATCCAGTTGAACGGCGACTAAACGTGCATGCGGATCCTTGCTTCCCAATTTATGCCCCACGATGGGACTACGCCAACTCCACACGTCGTGCACCAGGTCACCCCAGGCGGGATCATCGAACGCCAGGGCCATGTCCTGTTGGCGAATCAAATCAGCGGTGGCCGCGTCTACGGCGGCTGCCTCGGTTTGCCCCGTCGCGGCGTAGAACTGCCCGCGCAGTTCGTAGGCATCGACCAGACGCCCCAGCGGCTTGTCCGCGGCTACCTCGGCCAACAGACGAGCCATCGAGTCTTCGAGCTCGATGACCTCCGTCAGATTTTCCAGCACCAGCTCCTGCAACACATCGCGGCGCTGCCGGAGCGCCACCTGTTCGTCCACCGGTGCCGCAAGTCCCCCCAAGCTCTGCAGATGCTTCCATCCAGTCGTTGCGGCGATCCAGTGCATTCGCCGCGCAACATCCATGGCCACCAATCGATCACCATCGCCCAGCGAGGCATCCGGATTTGCAAAGACGAGCACAAGCTGGCTTCGAGCGTGTGCACCTGGGAAGGCTCGCTCCAAGGCGCGCCGCCCCACCATGCTGGGGACATCATCGGGCAAAAAGGCCAGGTCGCCATCCGCGGCGATGTCGTTCCAACGCGGTGCAGTGACCTTCAGCCCCACGGCGATTGCCGCCCAAACCATCAGGACGACATACCAGTAGCGCGTGACCGCACGGCTGGCGATCAGTTTGTAATGGCCGATTCCCACGGCTAATGTTCTCCCCGCCGACCAAACTGCGCTCGCACGCGTCGCCGAAATTCAGCCGCCGCTGCATCGATTCTCTCCAGCGTCTCCCCAGTGCTCAACCCCTGACAGGAACGCGCCGCAGCAATCACCGTCTCGCATTCGTGACGGTCCATCGCCACGGCCGCCTCCAGCAATCGCGGTTCATCCTCCAGGGGAATGGCGATAAAACCGTGCTGGTCCGCATGAATCAATTGGCCGGGGCGGACCAGTGTGCCGAACACCTCGACCTCGCATCCCCACCGCACCGGCGCACTGTGGGCATGGCCAACGCACAACCGCCGGGCCAGGGCTTTGAATCCTGCATTGGTCATTTCATCGACATCGCGAATCGCCCCGTCGACGATCGCTCCAACGCATCCCAGCGTTCGGTGGACATTCGCATTGACCTCGCCCCAGAACGATCCGATCACGCGCGGGCGATCCAGGTCTTGCACCACAACGATTTTGGGCCCCGGCTGCGCAGCGACATAAGCCCGGTAAGTCGACCAGGCATCGGCCACCTCCTTGTGCCGACGATTGCTCGGCTCGATGACCACCGTCACCGCGTACCCCACCATCGGTCCCATCTGGGGCATGAAGTCATGGGTGGCGTCCAGGTTTACCACCGGAGCGGCGGCATCCAACTGCGTGATCTGTTCCCACCCGTTGTAGATCGTGGGAGTGTTCCAGCGTTTCAACTGCAGCAACGCCGCATGCGAGAGACGCGGGGACTGGCCGGCAACCGAGCGAGGCGGTGTTTCCATGAATGGTCCAACACGTTCAAATGGAATATCAAACCAGGGCTGGCAACGACGATCGAATAGCCCCTTTCGTGCCGCCATGATACACTGAGGCCCCCGCATCCGGATACCTGACCAGCGTCTTCTGCGCCAAACGAGGATCGCCCATGAATCGATGGAAACTGATCGACAACGCGGCGGAAATCGCACTGGGCGATGTCCGCCTGAGCATGGACCCGCGACAGCCATCCGCGGGTGTCCGCATCGTGCACGGTGCGACTACGTGGGGCCCCTTGCTGCAGGTGACCTGCGATCCGCCGCATAGTCAGACCGTGGATGAACTGTATCAACGGGATGATGATCTGGTCGTGCGATTTCGGCAGACGGAGGCCGATCAATTCGCGTTCCAGCTCGATTGGCGCACCGTCCCCGGCTCGATCCCAGGATTCGAACTATGGTTCAGCATCCAAACCACCTTGCTGGATTCGCATCCCCGTTTGCTCGCTACGTTGCCGGCTCCGCAACACTGGCGCGCGATCCATGCCGGGGAGCTTGCTCCTGCGCAACTGCGCGACGCGGAAATGGATGCGCTTCCCGCCGATGCGACGTTGGGGTGGCTGGCTGCATCGGCACCGGTTCCCATGGCCGTCTTGGTGCATCCGGTTGATCTACAGCAGGTTGTGGCAGCTGCCCAGCAGGACGATCCCAACGCGTTGAAGTTGCAAGTGTTTGGGCAGTTCTTGGAGAAAGGTGTCATCCGTCGCGCGCGGCTGCGCGTGCACTTCGTATCCCCCTCTGTAACCGACGAGGAATTCGGTCAGCTCGTTACCCAATTTGCCGGCAGCCCCTTGCCGTTGACCGCATGAGAATCATCGATCTGAGTTTGCCTGTCGACAACCGCATGCCTGGCGTTCGCATCACCCCCTGCCGTTCGCTCGACCAGGATGGTTGGAATGCGACGACACTGGAATTGTATTCTCACGCGGGCACCCACATGGATGCCCCCAAGCACTTCCTCCCCAAAGGTGCCTCGTTGCACGACCAGGACCTGCACGCATTGGTTGGCCCGGCAGTGTTGATCGATCTCGCTCCAGCCAAACCCGGGCAATTGCTGGTTCCCAGCGATCTGGCCCGATGGTCCGAAGCCATCTTGCCCGGTACGCGATTGTTGCTGCGCACCGACTGGTATCGGCGGTACGGTACCGACGAATACCGTTCCCAGCTTCCGCGCATTTCGGTGGAGTTGGCCCGCTGGTTGGTCGACCGCCGTGTCGCCCTGATCGGCGTGGAGCCTCCCAGCGTGGCCGACGTCAACAACCTGGCGGAGTTGACCGAAGTGCATCGGACGCTGTTCCGCGGCGGAGTCGTGATTGTGGAGGGGCTGGCGCACTTGGATCGCATCGAACAACCGGTGGTACAGTTCGTCGCCCTGCCATTGAACATCGTCGGCGGGGACGGCTGTCCTGTCCGCGCGATTGCGATCGAATCGGATCCTTGACATCGTCTCCTGCAACTCGGCCCCCAGGGCGAACTCGCGCCATGCTGGCACAGCCCTTCCCCCCGAGTATGCCCCGACCACTCGCCGCTAATGCACAATGCCTCGAGCACCGTCCGCCCGTCGCCCTTGGTCAGGGATGCTCCTGGATGATCACCCTCGTCGTAACCTGCTCGTGTTCGTCCGCTCGAAATCCAGCCGGCGGCTGCCATCGAGTCACCGTTCCATCCGGCCAGAGCACCTCGATTTCGTCGACCCGCGGCACCCTTCCCAGCCCGAAATGAATCTGTGTGCCGCAGTGACTCTGGTAACCTCGACCCGACCGAACCTCAGCGGATTGCTTCGACCCTGCCGATCGGATGGTAATTCGAGCGCCCACCGCATCTCGATTGGTCGCACGTCCGATGCAACGAATTGATATCGATGCATTCGATGTCGAGGTCAGGTTGCGCAAGACTTGCGCCGTGTCGTCGCAGTTCAACACGATGGCGTCCAGGCGACCATCCTGATCGAAGTCCTCGAACACCGCACCGCGCGTGCTGGCGCGGCGCTGCAA
>RFIQ01000522.1 GCA_003695565.1 Planctomycetota bacterium
AGTTGTTCCAGGCGAAACCCGGTTTGCATGTGCATATCGACCAACAGCACCACGACCGCGATCCCCATCGCCACGTGCACGGCGCCGACTAGCTCTCTCCCAACTCATCCGGCGATTTGCCACCCGGGCGCGCGAATCTGTAACACCCAACGATCGCATCGCATCACTTGAGGGAGAACCCACGCATGATGGCAATGAACCAGTTTTGGATTGGCGGACGCCTTGGCACCGGTTGCTGGGGACTTCTGTTCATCGGTTTTCTGACCGCTGCGGTGGCGGATGAGGCTCCGAACACGAAGACCGACGGGAAGCTGCGGATCATCGTGTTTGGTGCGCATCCGGATGATGCAGAATACAGCGCCGGTGGTTGCGCCGCCAAATGGTCGCAGTTGGGGCATCACGTGAAGCTGGTTTCGGTCACCAATGGTGATATTGGACACTGGTCGATGGCGGGCGGACCGCTGGCTCAACGCCGCACGGCCGAGGTGGCCGCTGCGTCCGAAGTGCTGGGAACCACGTCCGAAGTGTTGGATATCCATGATGGCGAGTTGCTGCCGACGCTGGAAAACCGGCGGAAGATCGTGCGTTTGATTCGGCAGTGGAAAGCCGACGTGGTGATCGCTCACCGTCCATGGGATTACCATCCGGACCATCGGTATGTCGGCGTGTTGGTTCAAGACGCGGCCTACATGGTGACCGTGCCGTTCTTTTGTCCGGACGTTCCCCCCTTGGAGGAGAACCCGGTGTTTTTGTACGACAGCGATCGGTTCATGAAACCGTACCCGTTTCGCCCCGACATCGCCGTGGCGATCGACGATGTATTCGAAATCAAGGTGCAAGCCATTGCGAAACTCGAATCGCAGGTATTCGAAGGCGGAGCGAACGGAAGTTATGAATTCATGACTTCGCGGCCCCCGGCCTCGCAACCCGAAGCCCGTCTGGCGTATGTCCGCGAGATCTGGGACCGGAGACAGGGCAACGAAGCGCAGAAGTACCGTACGACGCTGGAAAAGTGGTACGGCCCGGAACGGGCGGCGGAAATCCGTTACGCGGAAACATTCGAGATCTGCGAATTCGGGCGCCAGCCGAGCGACGACGAGATCCGCCGCCTGTTCCCGTTCTTTCCCCCGGCCGAGCAATCCGATTAGCCCTGTTTTCAGCGAACCGCAGAGTTCGGATTCCGGCCGCGGAATCGGCGCGAGATCTCAGCTCCGACGTGGTGTCGGATATCAACCCCGACGCGACCTCGGATATCAGCCCCGACGCTGCGCGACGTTTCAGCCGCGGAGCGGCGATAGGATGTAGCTCCGGGCGTGAGCCCGGAGATCGTGTTGCGTTATGTCCCGGTAGTCCCGAAGGGACGGCATGGGAACTCATTGTGACACCGACGCGGGCGTGGCGGCAGGATCGAAATCGGGATTCAGATCCATCATCGATGCACCGACGGAGGATCGCCAGGCATCGAGCCGTCGGAGCAATCGAGCTGCCAGCTCAGGTTGCTCACCGGCCAGGTCGTGCTGCTCTCCGACATCGCGACTCAGGTCGAACAGTTGCACCGTATCTCGCTCGAAATAGTGCAATAATTTGTAATTGCCCATTCGGATCGCGCTGCCGGGACTCTGCATGCCGTGGTTGCTGTAGTGCGGAAAGTGCCAGAAGATGGCGTCGCGGTCGACCGACTCGGCCTCGCCGGCAACCAACGCCGCCAGGCTGACTCCGTCGACATGCTGCTCGGGGCGCGGAGGCAGTCCAACCATCTCAAGCACGGTCGGGAAAATGTCGGTGCTGATCACCGGTACCTGACACGCAACGCCGCGTCGACCGCGACCGGGCCAGTGCACGATCATCGGTACGCGAATGCCGCCTTCGTACAGCCATCCCTTGGCCCCGCGCAGCGGCACGTTGGCCGTCGAGTAGGCTGCGTCGAGCTTGTCTTCAGCGATCACGCGTGATGGACGCCCGAAGTTGGCCGCCGCCATGCCTCCATTGTCGGAACAGAATACGATGATCGTGCGCTGGCTGATCCCAAGTTTTTCGAGCGTCTGCCGCACGCGCCCCAGACTCTGGTCCATCGATTCGACCATGGCAGCAAACTGGGGATTGTCCTGCCGTTGCTTCACTTTGACCAACCGGCCCGGGAAAACCCGATGCCCTTGGTAGTGGGGATGTTCGAGCAACCGCCGCCAGGACGCCGAATCGGCCGGTGCCGGCGAATCGGGATTTCCCTCCAACAGGAACTCCGGTCCGGCGGGCGGTGGCAACTCGGCGCGCCGCCGCTCGTACTTGCCAACCAGATCGGCTCGGCCCTGCAGCGGATCGTGCACCGCAAAGTGCGACAGGTACAGAAAGAACGGCTGGTCTGCATGCGCCTCGATGAACTTCACTGCTTCATCGGTCAACCGATCGGTCAAGTAATCGCCGGGCTGGTCCTCCAGCCCATCGAGGCCGAACGGCGCGTGGTAGCCTTGGCGCGGCCAGCCCTTGTTCCATCGCGGCACTTGGACGTCGAATCCTTGAGCCGTCGGACCGTATGGCTCTTCGCCCAGGTGCCACTTGCCGAAATGCCCTGTCCGATACCCGTGCTCCTTCAACGCCTCGGCCAGCGTCAC
>RFIQ01000523.1 GCA_003695565.1 Planctomycetota bacterium
AGAGGAATCCGTGGACCGGCTTGGCAGCCTGCTCAAGCAGCCCGAACCCATCGAATACAACCCCGCCATCCCCATCGAAACCTTCGACATCATCGTCACCGACGAATGTCACCGCTCCATCTACAACCTCTGGGCCCAGGTGCTCGAATACTTCGACGCCTACCTCATCGGCCTCACCGCCACGCCCAGCAAGCAGACCTTCGGCTTCTTCAACCAGAACCTGGTGATGGAGTACAACCACGAGATGGCCGTGGCCGACGGCGTCAACGTCAACTACGACGTCTACCGCATCCGCACCGCCATCACCGAAAAGGGCAGCAAGGTGGAATCGGGCTACGCCGTGCAGATCATGGAGCGCGACACACGCAGGAAGCGTTGGGAACAGCTCGACGACGACTTCGAATACGATCCCAACCAGCTCGACCGCGATGTGGTCACTCCCGACCAGATTCGCACCATCATCCGCACCTTCAGGGAGAAGCTGTTTGGCGAAATCTTTCCCGGCCGCACGGAAGTACCCAAGACCCTCATCTTTGCCAAGGACGACCAGCACGCCGAGAACATCGTCGAAATCGTGCGCGAGGAGTTCGACAAGGGCAACGACTTTGCCCAGAAGATTACCTACCGCACCACCGGCAAGAAGCCCAAGGAGCTCATCCAGGAGTTCCGCAACAGCTACAACCCCCGCATCGCCGTCACCGTGGACATGATCGCCACCGGCACCGACATCAAGCCCGTGGAAATCGTCTTCTTCCTGCGGGCGGTCAAGTCCCGCGCCTTCTTCGAGCAGATGAAGGGCAGGGGGGTGCGCGTCATCAGTCCCGACGATCTGCAAAGCGTCACCCCGGACGCCACGGCCAAGGACCACTTCGTCATCGTCGATGCCGTCGGCGTCTGCGAGCAGGACAAGACCGACTCCCGCTCCATGGAGCGCAAGCCAACCGTCGCCTTCGACAAGCTCATGCAGGCGGTGGCCTTCGGCAGCACCGATGAAGACGTGCTCACCTCGCTGGCCGGCCGCCTGGCCCGCATGGAACACCGCATGAGCGCAGACGATGACAAACAAGTACGCCAACTCACCGGCGGCCTCGGGGTCAAGGATCTGAGCCACCGCATCGTCGAGGCCCTGGACCCCGATCGCCACATCGCGCAGGCCCGGGCCGATCTGGGGCTGGCGCCCGACGACGATCAGCCCATTCCCGAGCCGGCCCTCGCCGCGGCCCGCGACAAGGTACTGCAAGAGGCAGTCAAGCCCTTCCTCGATCCGAAAGTGCGTGATGCCATCGACTGCATCAAAAAGAAAAACGAGGTCGTCATCGACACCGTCAGCGCCGATGTCGTGCTCGAGGCCGGCTTCTCACAAGATGCCCTCGACCGCGCCCGCGAACTCACCCGGTCCTTCGAGCAGTTCCTCGAGGAGCACAAGGACGAAATCACCGCCCTCCAGATCCTCTACAGCCGGCCCTACCGGCAACGCCTCAGCTTCGACGCCGTCAAGGAACTGGCCGACCAGATCCACCAGCCGCCCTACCTGTGGGACGAAAACGAACTCTGGGCCGCCTACGCCGCGCTGGAGAAGAACCGGGTGAAGGGCGCCTCCGGCCACCGCATCCTCACCGACCTGGTCTCGCTGGTGCGCTTCGCCCTGCACCAGTTCGTTGTCCTGGTGCCCTTCCCCGAGCGTGTGAATGCAAACTTCAAGGCCTGGCTGGCCGAACAGGAGAGCCGCGGCGTGCGCTTCACCGAAGAACAGCGCCACTGGCTGGAAATGATCCGCGACCACATCGCCGCGAACCTCGGCATCGAACCGGAGGATTTCGAATACGCCCCCTTCGCCCAGGAAGGCGGGCTGGGGAAGGCGCATCAGGTGTTTGGCGACCGGGTGGGCATGATCCTTGAAGAACTGAATACAACCCTGGCTGCCTGAGAGCAGGCACCTTGAAGCATACTGATAAAGGTGCTTTAATAAGTACCGGATTAAGTACTGTAAATCATTATGAATACCCTGCCCGCACAGGAAATCAAGCGCCGTGGCATGGCCGCCGTGGATGACGTGCTGCCCCTAGGCCCCGTGCACATCATCAAGAACAATCGCCCGCAATATGTGGTGCTCACCGAGGAACGCTACCGCGAGCTGCTCGAAGCCCAGGAAGAGGCGGCCGTGGCCCGAATCAAGGCCGCTCTGGAAGACGCCAGGTCTGGCCGCATGACCCGGCATGACAGCGTCGATGCCTTGCTCAAGCACCTGGACGAAGCAGCGGGCGAATGAGCTGGGTGCTCGTCACCACGGCCAGCTTCGACCGTCGTGCCCGCAAGTTCCTGAGCAAGCATCCCGACCTGCGGCCCCGTCTGGCCGAAACCCTGGAAAAGCTGTGCGCCGATCCCTTCAATCCCGGACTACGCCTGCATTCCCTCACCGGCAAGCTGCAGGGTCTGCAAGCCGTGCGCCTGACCCACAGTTACCGCATCGTCCTTGCCCTGAAAATCACCGAGCAGGAAATCCTGTTGCTCGACATTGGCAGCCATGACGAGGTATACCGGTGAGCCGGTTGGTGGCAGAGCGCTCACCCATGCAACGACAGGATGAATGAGATGATTGAAGCATTGAATGATATGTTAGCGGTATGAGTATCACGAATACTCTCCTTCCCGAGGGCTGGGTTTGGACGACAATGGGCGAAATTGCTGATGTCGTAGGAGGTGGAACTCCAAAAACCAAAGATCCAAGCAACTACGAAGGGGGAACCATCCCATGGCTTACGCCCGCGGATCTATCTGGTTATACGAAAAAGACTATTGGACATGGTGCCCGATACATTACTCAGAAGGGCTTAGAGTCATCTTCGGCAAAAATGATGCCCGCTGGCACTGTTCTCTTCACTTCGAGAGCGCCAATCGGCTATGTGGCGATCGCCTCTAACCCTCTGTGTACCAATCAAGGATTTAAGAGCTTCGTTTTGAAAGGAGGCATTCTGCCAGATTATGTTTACTGGTGGCTCAAAGGTAGCAAGGATCTCGCGGAGAGCATAGCGAGTGGCACTACATTTCTTGAATTGTCAGGCGCCAAGGCCAAGCAGATTCCAATTCCACTAGCACCCCTCGACCAACAAAAACGCATCGTCGCCGAAATCGAAAAACACTTCTCCCGCCTCGACGAAGGCATCAACAACCTCAAGCGCGTCCAGGCCAACCTCAGGCGCTACAAGGCCGCCGTCCTCAAGGCCGCCGTCGAAGGCCGCCTGGTTGAAACCGAAGCAGAAATCGCCAAACGGGAAGGCCGCGACTACGAAACCGGCGAACAACTCCTGCAACGCATCCTCCACGAACGCCGCCGCAAATGGGAAGAAGCCGAACTCGCCAAGATGCAGGCCAAGGGCAAAGTGCCCAAGAACGACAAGTGGAAACAGAAATACAAGGAACCTGCCGCACCCGACACTACCGACCTGCCCGAATTGCCGGAGGGGTGGGTGTGGGCGAGCCTAGATCAGGCCTGCGTGAAGATAACAGATGGCACGCATCACTCCCCTAAGAATTATCCACACGGCGAGTACAAATACATCACATCCAAAAATGTGCGTGAATTC
>RFIQ01000053.1 GCA_003695565.1 Planctomycetota bacterium
CCACCGCCGACGATGTGCACGGAGCCACCAAACAAACCCTGCAGCAGCACGGCTTCCGCTTCGCCCGAGGCGAAGTGTCCGAATCGGATCCCGTCATGCCCCACGGCACGGGGCATGGAATCGGTTTGGAGGTCCATGAACCGATCTTGTTGGACGACCACGGCGGAACGCTGCTGGCGAGGGAAGTGTTCACCATCGAACCGGGATTATACAGCCGCGTGCACGGAGGGGTTCGAGTAGAGGACATGGTGGTGGTTTCCAGCCAAGGGGCGCCGCGCAACTTGAACCGTCTGCCCGAAGGCTTGGACTGGCGCGACTGATCCACCGCTGCGGTCGGCCGAAAATGCTTGCTTGCCAATTATGGCTGGACAGGGCGGTCGCCTCCAGCGGCAGACTCGCGTTACAATGCAGGCCTGCATTCCTGTCCCCCCACCCACCCCCTTCTGCCCGAGGAGCATGGCCATGCGCGGCACGATCTTCGCCCGGTTTCGACCTGTACTGTCCATCGTTACCGCATCATGCATGATGGTCAGCGGTCTGACGCTAGCCCTGGCCACTTGGACGGCTCCGCTCTATGCCCAATCGATCGCCCGACACAACTATTTGTATGTCGCATGCCCCGGCATTCGCAACTACCTGGAGTACGGTGGCCACGGGTTGCTGGTGTTCGATATCGAGAACGATCACCGATTTGTCAAACGGATTCCCTTGGCGGGCTTGGACGAGCAGGGCAGGCCGATCAACGTCAAAGGGATCTGCGGCAGCGTGGCGACCGGGAAAATCTACGTCAGTACCATCCGCTCGTTGCAATGCATCGACGTTTGGACCGAGCGGATCCTTTGGGAGCGCGAATACGATGGTGGATGCGATCGGATGTCGATTTCGCCAGACGGCAAGTTCATCTATCAGCCCTCATTCGAGGGCCCTCATTGGTTCGTGCTGAACCCGATCAACGGCGACGTGATAGCCCGGTTGGAACCGAACTCCCGCGCGCACAACACGATCGTCGGACTGAGTGGTCGCTGGGCCTATTTGGCTGGCCTCGGCTCCCCCTTGCTGTCCATTTCCGACACATCCCGTCACGTACTAGCCCGTCAAGTCGGGCCGTTCGCGGCAAATATTCGACCGTTCACGGTCAACGGTCGCGAAACGCGGTGTTACGTTTGTATCAATGAGCTGTTGGGATTCGAAGTCGGAGATCTGGAATCCGGCGAAAAGCTGCATCGAATAGAGGTGCAAGGATTTGAAAAAGGGCCGGTCAAGCGTCATGGATGCCCGAGCCATGGCATCGGCATGACTCCCGATGAACGAGAGATCTGGGTCGTCGATGCGCACAACCGAAAAGTGCACGTGTTCGATAATACAGTCGATCCCCCGGCCCAAGTCGCCAGCATCGACGTCCGAGACGAGCCGGGCTGGATCACGTTCAGCCTGGATGGCCGCTGGGCCTATCCGTCTACCGGAGATGTGATCGACGTGGCGACGCGAAAGGTACTGCATCAATTGACCGACGAGCACGGCGCGGATGTAATGAGCGAGAAAATGCTGCAAGTCATCCTGGAAGGCCCCAAACCGGTCGAAATGGGTGACCAGTTTGGTTTGGGGCGCGTGCGTTGAAGGGCTGGTCACCGGCGGATCGTCCCGCCCTGCTGGAGTTGCCTCGTCGCCGAGGCAGAGGGCGGTACCCCTGCGGGGCAGAGAAAACGTGCGCTGTGCGCAGACGATCGGGGGGGAGGCTGCGCGCCAGCCGTAGCCATTCTCTGATAACGGTCGATGCGGCAAGCAGTTCGGTGCTCACGCGGGATTGCTGATGGCGGACCGACGCGCCGGCTTGGGGACGACTTTCAACCGAGGGACGGTCGTGGGACCGCCGTGAAAGGTCCGCCCCGAGTCAAGATAGTGATCGAAGACGAATGCCCCGTTCTTGGCGTTCCCGGCGCGCAGACAACGCAAGATTGCCGGGTAGCCGCATTCCGGGCACTGGACGCGTAGACCGTGCTGATCCAGCAAGCGATGCACCATTTTGGCGAAAGCCTGGTTTTCGTCCAGCGAATCGAACGCCCACCCCTGAAATTGTTGCAATCGGACCTCGATCGTTCGAAGGATTTGGTGTTGCAACGCGTGCACCTCCGCCACCAACTGTTGGATGTGATCGGTAGCTTGTTGCAACGTGGCCGCCGGCATCGACATTCGCCTGCGCAATCCATCGTATACCTTTTCGGCTAACAACCGGATGCCGCGCAGGTACAGGTGACGGTCTTGTGCTGAGAACGCTTCGGGACGTGGGCGCAGGACGACTTCCAGCAATGCGATCGGTTCCGACATGTGCAACACAGGACCGAACAGCAACGGGTGCGAGGTGGGATTGGCTGCCCCGGTCTGGAGCTCAGCAGCGGATTCGGGCTTGGGCGCGGGCTCGGCCAGCATTGGCTGGCGTTGCTGCCAGGCGATTTGCACCAGCCTCTCGTGCTTTTTTTGGGTGGCGACCGACCCCACGATGTTCTCCATCTGGTAACGCACGCCAAACAGGGCTCCCGGTGCGGCAGCCGCCTTCAGCCAGGCAACGGCCGCCACGCCACCGAGCAGTGTACAGAGGTGCGGCAGCAATTGTTCCAGGAAAACCTGCAATGGCAGATCACCTTCGATCAATTGGTTCAGTTCAGCAATGCACTGTCGGTGCGCACCGGCAGACGCATTCCCCATGGGCTGCAGTGCGTCGTGCCAAAGCTTGGTATCCATAATCGGAAGCGATCCCGGGAAACGGTGGGGGGCGAAACGTCGGTCCTATTCAACTGCCTGGCGTCTAGCAAATCACCGCCGATCGAGGGGCATGCCGCTACTTGGTCGTGCATTCAATTTGCTGATTGATTCCCGCCAACCTGTTCAGTGGTGCGGATGCTAGCCCAGTGGGCCAGCTCTTAACCAGCATGTTTGCCCGCCGCGGCCAAGTCATCCCCGGCGTGAGCCAACCTGTTTCTGACGCGAGAATTGCTGTGCAGTTCCCCGCCATCACCGGCACAATCCGAATCTGCGGAAAACTGCAAAAACTCCTCCGACGCATCTTCACTTTCCGCGCCACAATTGTTTATACTCTTAGTACGAACCCGGGGCAACTCGGTTTTTGTCAGTCCGGGTGTGTGGAAACGAAATTACCGGTTTTTGCGCATTAGGAAGGGAACTTGGCGGGCAGCCTAGGGATCCAAGGTAGTGAAACGGGGCGACGAGCCGTGCGTTATTGGTATAACCGTCACCTGTGGGGTATCGGGATTTCGGTCCGCATGAAACGGTTCGGCGAGACGAAACGAAATAGGTGAGAAACTCGGGTTGCCTGTCCAGCCCGGTTTCGGATGTCCGGTTGGGCGGAATTCATATTCACGGCGAAAAAGGCTCCTATGTCGACCACACCATCCCCAGAGACCGTCGAACAGACTAAGCAACAGATCCGCGTCCTGATCAACGAAATCGCGGACCTCTCCCGCTCCGACGCTCCGGCCGAGGAGTATTTTCCGGCTGTACTCAAGCGGATCGTCGATGCGTTGGCCGCGGTCGGTGGAGCGATCTGGTTGTTGGATGACAACAAGCAACTGCGGTTGAGTTACCAGATCAACGTCAGCCAGAACTTGTTGGACGCTCATGACGAAGACGCCATGCGCCACGGGCGATTGCTGACCCGCCTCTTCGCTCGGGGCCAAAGCGAGTTGGTCCCTCCCAATTCGATGCTGGGAGACGATCGCCAGGAAGGCAACCCTTCTCAGTACTTGTTGGTGGTGGCACCACTGACGGCCGGGAAGGAACCGGCCGGTCTGATCGAGATCTTCCAACGTCCAAATTCGGCGCCCAACATCCAGCGCGGGTATCAACGGTTCCTGGAGCAGATGGCGGGGTTGATCGGCGAGTGGCTCAAGGGTCGCACGTTGCAAAAAGTTTCCGACCGCCAGCAGATGTGGCAGCGGGCGGATCACTTTGCCAGGTTGGTCCATGACAATCTCGACTTGCGCGATACTGCATACACGATTGCCAACGAGGGGCGCCAGTTGATCGGATGCGATCGGGTCAGCGTGGCAGTCAAGAAGGGAAACAAGTGCAAGGTGCTGGCTTTGTCCGGACAGGATTCGATCGAGAATCGCTCCAACATCGTCGTCGCCCTCAATCGATTGGCCACTCGAGTATGTGCCGCTGGCGAATCTCTTTGGTACGACGGTTCGACGATCGACTTGCCTCCCCAGTTGGAGGAAGCCGTCGAGGATTACGTCGACCTGTCCCATGGTCGGATGATCGCCGTGTTGCCCATCCGCCGGCCGGAGAAAGTGGTCGAGGGGGATGTCAAGTCCAAGGAGAAAGTGCAGCGCGAGGATCCGGCTCAGCGTGAAATCATCGGTGCCCTGATCGTGGAGCAGATCGAGAGCCAAGTGTCGGCGGACGATCTGCGCGCCCGCTGCGACCTGGTGTACGAGCACGCCGCCCGCG
>RFIQ01000524.1 GCA_003695565.1 Planctomycetota bacterium
ATGGACGTCTTGCCGCTGCCGCTGAGGCCGGTAAACAGAACCGTGGCCGGTTTTTGGCCCAAGCGGGCCTGGCGTTCCTCCGCCGTCACCACTTTGACTCCCGCGGCTGCCTCCGCCTCGGCCGTGGCGTCCGCCGCCTCCCAGGGAGCCAGCTTGGTCTTGCGATCCGCCTCGCGCCCCGTGATCATGCCCGCCCCCACCGTCACGTTGGTCAGTCGATCGATGATGATGAACGCCCCCGTGCTACGATTGCGGCGGTAGGCGTCGTAGTAGATCGGCTGACTCAAGGTGATGTTGCAGCGACCGATTTCATTCAGGCGCAATTCAGGCGCCGGACTGCGATGCAGCGTATTGACATCGACGCGATACCGCAAAGATTCGATCTGCCCCAGCGCGGTCTGCGTGGTGTGCTTGAACAAATACGTGTTGCCCGGCACCATCGGCGTGGGGCTCATCCACACCACCATGGCATCCACATCGTTGCTGACCTTGGGAATATTGCCGGGCCGCACAATCATGTCGCCGCGGCTGCAATCGATCTCGTCCTCCAGCGTCAACGTGACCGCTTGCGGCGTGAAAGCCTCTTCCAACTCGCCGTCGAACGTAACAATGCTCTTCACACGCGTTGTTTGCCGTGATGGCAGAACCATCACTTCGTCCCCACGCCGAATGATGCCCGAGGCGATCGTGCCGCAGAATCCGCGAAAATCCAGGTTCGGCCGATTGACGTACTGGACCGGAAAACGGAAATCCTCCAGGTTGCGATCCGATCCGATATACACCGTCTCCAGGAAATTCATCAACGTGCTGCCCCGGTACCAGGGCATATTTGGACTGGGGTCCACCACGTTGTCCCCCAGCAAGGCTGAAATGGGGATGAAGTGCAAATCGGGCAGATCCAACCGGTGCGCAAAGTCCCGGTAATCGTCGCAAATCTCCTCGAACCGCTGTTGGCTGTAGTCGACCAGGTCCATCTTGTTTACGGTCACCACAACGTGGCGAATGCCCAGCAGGGATACGATAAAACTATGGCGCTTCGTCTGCGTCAGCACACCGTGGCGAGCATCGATCAGAATGATCGCCAGGTCGGCGGTGGACGCCCCCGTAGCCATGTTCCGCGTGTACTGCTCGTGCCCCGGCGTATCGGCGATGATGAATTTCCGTTTGGCCGTGGAAAAATACCGATACGCGACATCGATCGTGATCCCCTGCTCGCGCTCGGCTTTCAAACCATCGGTCACCAGGGCGGGATCGAACCCACCGCCGGTCGTGCCGTGGGTGCGCGACTCGTTCTCCAGTTGCGCGAGTTGATCCTCGTACAACATCTTCGAATCGTACAACAACCGCCCGATCAGAGTGCTCTTACCGTCGTCGACGCTGCCGCACGTGATGAACCGCAACAGCTCCTTGCGTTCGTGCTGGGCCAGATAGGCGTCGATATCGGTGGCTATTAAGTCGCTTTGATGGCTCATATGCAGAGTCTACTCGATTGTTTCCATTTACCAACGATTTTCAGGAACCTGGGCCAATACCTTCGGCACCCGACGCCATCGGCCCAGCCGAGTCGGCAGGCGCTAAAAGTATCCCTGCTTCTTCTTTTCTTCCATTCCTGCGCCCCCTGCGTCGCGGTCGATCACTCGCCCCTGCCGCTCGCTGGTCTTGGCCAACAACATCTCCTGGATGATCTGCGGCAACGTGGTGGCATCCGACTCGACAGCACCGGTCAACGGATAGCAACCCAAGGTGCGAAAACGCACGCGGCGATACTCGATCTTTTCTCCTGGTCGCAACTGGAACCGATCGTCATCGACCATGATCCACGTGCCGTCCCGCCACACCACCGGCCGCTCCTTGGCAAAATACAATGGAACGATGGGGATTTTCTCCAAGTGAATGTACTGCCACACGTCCAACTCGGTCCAGTTGCTCAGCGGAAACACCCGGATGCTCTCGCCCGGATTGACCTTGGCGTTGTAAAGATTCCACAGCTCCGGCCGCTGGTTCTTGGGATCCCAACGATGGAAGCGATCGCGAAAGGAGAAAACGCGCTCTTTCGCCCGGGATTTTTCCTCATCGCGCCGAGCCCCGCCAAAGGCCGCATCGAACTTGTACTTGTCCAGCGCCTGCTTGAGCGCCTCGGTCTTCATGATGTCAGTATGCTTCTCGCTGTTCTCCGCCGGATCGATACCCAGCTTCCTGCCTTCTTCATTGATATGCACCAGAAGATCCAGCCCCAACTCCTTCCGCGCATAATTCTCGCGAAACTCGATCATTTCGCGGAATTTCCAAGTGGTATCCACATGCAGGAATGGAAAGGGAGGCTTAGCGGGATAGAAGGCCTTGAGCGCCAGATGGGTCATCACCGAAGAGTCTTTGCCGATGGAATAGAGCATCACCGGATTGGAAAACTCGGCAGCCACCTCCCGGATGATGTGGATGCTCTCGGCTTCCAGTAATTTCAAATGCGTGAGCGAGTATGCAGACATAGTCAAGTCGATCTTGCGATGTGTTGCGAACTCTGGATCGCAAGGCGTCCAGTGTGATTCTCTGGCTGCGGGCCGTCGCACCACCCCACTGTGTATCCCGGCCCGGCCGATAGCGCTCTGGGCGGTCAGGCTGTTCGCAGCGGTGGCCAGGGGTAGCGATCGCAGCCCCTGGCAGGCGGGGATCCTTGCTAGCAAAAGGCCTGGCCTGAGGCCCCCTGGCTGTCCATCGAACGGCGGCATGGGCTAGCTTGAATATTCTCCCCAATCTGTCCAGCCCTATTCCTGGCGCTCGCGTCTGCGGCGGGTGCCAGGCCCACCAGCGAGCCGCCCCGATCGGTCATGCGTCGCCAGCCGCAAAGCGGCTGCCGGGCCGGGTGACTTGCAGAATGTAGCTGTGCGAGCCAGTCCCGGGCATTTCATACGCTTTCACTTTGCGCAGTTGCAAGCCCCGCAGCAGGCCTCGATGCCGGGCCTCCCCCCGCTCCTCGACCCATTTCGGCCCCTTGATCGCCAGCAACCGGTCAAACCCGTCCCAGCAGTCCCTCAGCCAACCCAACTGCCGAGCCAGGCTGCCGACGGCCCGGGTCACCACGGTGGAAAACCGCAAATCGCGGAGGACCTGCTGGGCGGGCATGGGATAGACGGAGATGGGCATTTCGAGCTGCTGGACGAACTCGTCGACCACCCGCGCCTTCTTTTGCACCGAATCGCTCAACGAAACCCGTACGTCCGGCCGCAGGATGGCCAACGGGATTCCCGGCACGCCTCCCCCAGTTCCCAAGTCCAATACGTCCTCGCCTTCCTGCAGGAGCTGGGCCAACTGCCAGGCATCGTACACATCGCG
>RFIQ01000525.1 GCA_003695565.1 Planctomycetota bacterium
CTTTCCCTCGTTTTCATGGGATGCACAGCGAGCGAGCAACAGAATCTTTCCGTGGAAAAACCACCGAAACCGGTCTCGGTCATGCTGCTGAAAAGCACGTCGCCCAGTCATCGCCGGTTTGTGACGGGTTCGGTTGTGCCTTGGAAATCGGAGCGTCTCGGATTCGAGGTCGCGGGGCGCGTCGTTGAAGTGATTGAGCCAAACGAGTGGGTAACGCCCAATCGAGGCGCTGCAGCCGTTGAGTCGGCCGCCGAAGCCACCGTGCTGGCGAGACTGGACGACGAAGCTTTGAGAATTGCCGTTGAGTCGGCACGCACCAGCGTCGAGATCGCGAAGCTCAACCGCGACGCCAATCTTGTAATGGTCCGACAGCAATTGCCAGCCCAGATCGAATCGGCAAAGGCCGAAGCCAATCTCGCGCAAGCCGAGTTGTCCCGTGCGTTGAAGCTCACGCAACAGAATGCGATCGCCAAATCGGAACTCGACACGGCACAAACCCGAGTGTCGACCGCCAACGCCCGAGTGGCCAGCCTACAGGCGGAACTAGCCTACGCGCAGGCCCGCCAGTTGGCACTCGATGCGCAAGTGGTGCAAGCCCGACAGCAACTGTCCGAGGCCGAACGAAATCTGCGAAATGCCGTCCTGTTCAGCCCATTCCCCGGGCAAGTTTCGGAAATCCACGTCGTTCCGGGGGCGTTCGTTCGCCCGGGCGATCCGGTGGTGACGTTGCAGATGATGGATCCGATGAGCGTCGAGTTCGAAGTTCCCGCGCAAGAATCTCGCCGTTACCAACGCGGCGACCAGTTGGCGATTCAGGTGCTCGACGGCAAAGAGCAGCCGCGGCAGCTCAGCGCGATCATCCACCGAGTGGATTCGGTTGCCGATCCGGCTGCTCGAACATTCACGGTCACTGTTCTCGTGCGGAATGAAATCGACGCGTTGGCATACGACTTGGGCAAGGGCGAAAGCCCTATCGCATGGACGGACCAGATCACGCCGTTGAATATCGGACCGCTGATTGCCGGTGATCACCGGTTGTATGTCGTCCGCGAAGCGATTCATACGATCGATGGTCAGACGTATGTCTGGAAAGTCACCAACCGACGGTGGGGAACGCCTTCGCGGCCCGGCGACCGGCTGCTGTCGGTGACCAAAGTGCCGGTGCGGATCGTCAGCGATGGCCTTCCGTTTCTGGGCCGGTGGGAGTTCGTCGCGGTCGAGTTCATGGACTCCGCCGAACCGGTGGATGTCGAGCATGACCTGGTTACCGGAAAGCTTTACTTCACACCTCCCGGACCGGTGCCGACGGATGACACAGACGAGAGCCTCCCCGATCTGGAAAGCTGGAACGGATCTCAAGTATTGCTTGCCGAACAACGATGGTTGCTGCGAGCCGGTGACATCGTGCAGGTATCTTCGATCCCCGATGAACCGAACGCAGGCTTTTATGTTCCGATGAAGGCGGTCCGCCAGGAACAGGGCAGGACGTTCATTCACGTCGTCGAGGGCGCCGAGTCCCCTGCGACGGTGCGGCGAGTCCACATCACCGTCGAATCGGAACAAGCTGCTCTCGAAGATAAGGTGTTGCTGCGTATTGCCGCCAGCCCTCCGGACCAGTTGCGCGATGGAACGAGGATCGTCGTAGAAGGCACGCACTATTTGAATGATGGCGACCGCGTCAGCGTGTCGAGACAGGCGGAGGTTCAGCCATGAGACACCTACCGGAATTTGCCATCCGACACCAAACGATTGTCATCACGCTCGTGCTGTTGATGGTGGCCTGGGGCAGCATCAGCTTCTTCACCATGCCGCGCCGCGAAGACCCTGAGTTCACGCTAAAGATCGCCGTCGTAACAACCAGGTGGCCGGGTGCCACGGCGGAACAGATGGAGCAACTTGTCACCGATCCCCTGGAAGACGCGATCGACAGTCTGGAAGAAGTCCGTCTGGTTCGATCGATTTCCAGCAGCGAGCAATCCGTCATCTTCGTCGAACTCGAGGACCGAATACCGGGCTCCAGAGTGGACGATGCGTGGGATCGCGTGCGGGCGCGTCTGCGTAACGTGCCGTTGCCAGAAGAGAGTCTTTCGCCGTACCTGTTCGATGAATTCGCCGATACCAGCGTACTCCTTCTCGCCGTTCATCAACAACCGCTCGACGGAAAGTCAGTCATCGACCCTCGGTTCGCCTATACGCCGCGACAGATCGATCGGTATTCGGAAAGAATCCGCGATGCACTTCGACTTTTGCCGGGAGTGGCCCAGGTCGCTCGGTTTGGCGTTCAGGAAGAGGCCATCTACATCGAAACCGATGAAGGGAACTGGGCCACACGTGCACTGACGACCGATCAGATCGAGTCGCTGGTGAAGGCGCATAACATCGTGGAGCCAGGCGGCATGATCGACAGCCCGGAAGGCCGTTTCCATGTCCGGCCCAGCGGCGATGTGAATGCGGTCGAGCTATTCAATTCGCTGACGGTCGGAGTCGTGCCGACCGGAAACAATGCGGTCGCTGTC
>RFIQ01000526.1 GCA_003695565.1 Planctomycetota bacterium
GGCGATGGGTGCCGCCAGGCGCACCTTTTCCGCCACCGTCTTCTCGATGGCTTCTACCTGTTCGTCGGTCAAGGCAGTTTGGTTTGTAAAGTCGAAACGGAGCCAATCGTCATCGACTTTGCTACCCTGCTGTTGGGCGTGGCCACCTAGGATTTGCTGCAAGGCGTGATGCAGAATGTGGGTTGCCGAATGGGCGCGGCGAATGCCAGCCCGCCGCTGCTGGTCGACGATGGCCCGGACGGTCATGCCTTCGGTCAAGGTACCTTGGGTCAAGCGTCCGACATGGATGATCAATTCGCCAGCGCGCTGTGTATCGGTAACTTCGAATCGCATCGTATCGGATTCGATGATTCCCGTATCGCCGACTTGTCCGCCACCCTCGCCGTAAAACGGCGTGCGGTCGAGGACCACGCGTACCGTCTTACCTTCGGCCTCGTCCGCGGATACTTCACTGACCAGATGCTCGTCCCCATTTCCGACAAGGATGCCTTTGACGGTGGCATCACTGCGGGTGGTTTCGTACCCGAGAAAGTCGGTGCGGCGGAGTGCTTCCTTGAGCGTTTCGATGGGGCCGGTCTGAAACAGGACGCTGCGTCCTCCTCCGCTGATATCCTCGTGTTTCTTCATCGCCTCCTGGTATCCGTCCCAATCGAACGTCAGTTTGCGTTCGGCAGCCAGCGACTGAAACAACTCTGGCGGCACACCGTAAGTCTGGTACAAGGCGGCCGCTTCGGCCCCATCGACCATCACAGCCCCTTCTCGCTGCATCGATTCGAAAATCCGCTCGATCCGCGCCAGGCCTTCGTCGATGGTCGAGAAAAAATCGGCTTCTTCCTGCCGAATCACCTCGGCCACACGCTCGGTGGTTTGTTTCAATTCCGGGTAGGGGCGTTGCATGACTTCGGCCACGACCGGCACCAATTGATGCAAGAACGGTTCTCGCATGCCGATTTGGTGGCCATCCAGTACGGCTCTCCGTAGCAACCGTTTGATCACATAGCGGGCCTTCTTGGGACCTGGCAGAATGTTCTCGTGGATGGCGAAGGTGCAGGCTCGAATATGGTCGGTGATGCGGCGCAGCCGGCGGCCGGTGTCGGATTGGTATTCGTACTGCACCGCGCAGACTTCGGCGGCCGCTTGAACGATCGGATAGAGGATGTCGATGTGGAAATTCGTTTCGGCACCCTGCAACACGCTGGCTGTGCGTTCGAGGCCCATGCCGGTGTCGATGTTCTTGCTGGGCAGCGGACGGAGGTTGTTGGGGGGCGGACCTACTCGGTTGAACTGCGTGAAAACCAGATTCCAGATTTCCACTTCTTTGCCGCTGTCCAATCGGTAGTAGATCTCGCTGCAGGGACCGCACACTCCGTCCGGACCCTGGCTGGGAGCACTGGCCGGCCAAAAGTTCTCGTCCTCGTCCATGCGGGCGATCCGCGAGGTGGGTAAGCCGATCTTCTCGTGCCAAATATCGGCTGCCTCGTCGTCGTCCTTGTAGACCGTGACCGACAGCCGCGCGGGGTCGATGCCCAACCATTTCTTGTCGGTGAGAAACTCCCATGCCCAGCGAATGGCCGCTTCTTTGAAGTAGTCGCCGAAGCTGAAATTCCCCAACATTTCAAAAAATGTATGGTGGTAAGCCGTGCGGCCGACGTTCTCGATATCTCCAGTACGCAAGCATTTCTGGCAGGTCGTCGCTCGAGTGAACTCCAGTTTGACCTTGCCCAAGAAATGATCTTTGAACTGGTTCATCCCTGCCGGGGTGAACAGGACCGATGGATCCCAGGTGGGAACCAGCACATCGCTCGGTTGCCGCGAATGACCGTGCGATTCGAAGAATTCCAGGTACTTCTCACGTAGCTCGTCTGTTTTCATGCTCGTTTCGCTTTGCGTCTCTTGGCGGAACTGGAAATCTGCCTGTCCTGCCAGGGTCGTCCGTCACTGTGGTGCAGCCGCGACAATCCCGCAGCGGGTACTTCAATATACGCAGGATGGGGGCAGCCGCCTATCGGCCGGGTAGAGTTGGAGTGGTCGATTCCACAGGACGGAAACTGCTCTCCGGCAATCCCTTGCGGCGGCAGGGACGCGCGGAAGGGGGGGCATGGGGCGGCGGCGTCAATCAACCTGCGGCGGAATGGTGACGCGGACGGTGGTGCCGTCGGTGCGTACTAATTCCAATTCGGCGGGGCCGGTCACGGCGTCGGCCAGGGTATAGAAATCCTGTGGAGAGCGGATGGTCTTGCCATTGAGCGTCCGAATGCCGGCACCGGGACGCACACCAGCTTCCCAAGCCGGCGATTGAGGTTCCACCGACAGGACGGCTACATCGGGCATTTCGACGGGTGCTGGGCCTGGGCGGCGAAAGGGGTCCACCGGCAAGGCGGTGGCGTATTCGACAGCGATCCCACGCCACTGCTGGGGTGGGTTCAGAGCGTAGGCAGGCCGGGAAGTCCCAATATGTTTCTTGCTGATGCGCGCTTCGAGCCGCTGAGTCCCCAAGCGGTTCGACGCGCGTTGGATGCGGTAGACGTAAATGGGCAATCGGGTGCCGGGAGCGACTCGACTCAACGCGCGGAACAAATCGTTGCGCGAGTCGACCGATTCTTGTCCCACTCGGAAGATGATGTCATCCGGTTGCAGGCCGGCTTCCTGGCCCGGCAAACCGGCGATGACATTCACGACGCGCGCCCCGCGCAGCCCGCGCATTCGTTCGTGCAAGCGCAGGTCTTCCGGTTGGATTCCCAGGAAGCCGAACTCGGGCAATTCCCCCAGCTTCATTCGCTCGATGACACGCTGAAACAAGTCGTCGGCTGCGATCGCAAAACCGGCGGGGCGTTCCAAGCCGCTGAGGGCTACCAGGGAGGTGAGCAGGCCGACCATCTCCCCGTCGAGATTCACCAGGGCACCGCCGCTGCTGCCGATGGCGACGCGGACATCGGTTTGGATCAGCGTGCCAAACTGATGGATCGATTCTCGCGATGCTGGCGAATGGTCGTCGCCCTCGCTCGGGGCGACGCGGTTCAGGTTGGAAATAATGCCGAAGCTGGCGGTGGGACGTCCATCGCGAGCCACCGCCTCGGGGTTGCCCAACGCGATCACGAACTGCCCCCGACGGAGCTGCCCGGTGTCGCCGAAACGGATGGGCGTCAGGCCGTCGGCGCTGATCTTCAGTACAGCCAGGTCGCTGAACGGGTCCGACGCGTATGCCTTGGCTGGGCGGGCCACGACCTCGGCGGGAAAACCTTGACCAGCGGTCCAGACGTAATAATCGTAGAGACGGGGATCGTCGACGACGTGTGCGCAGGTGACGATAAAGCCGTCGGAAGAAATGATCACACCACTGCCATAGTGCGTGGGAACAAAGTCGGGATCCAAGGGCGATGGATCGGCTACGAAGGGGATCACCCGCAGGGGGCTCAAACGCGTCCGATCCGTGGGCGACCGGTCGCGCCGTACCCGCGCGATGGCTACCACCGACTTCTCCGCTCGGGCGATTGCCTCGGTCGTCGCGCTCTGCAAATCGAGCAGCGAAGCGCGAGGAGCCGAGCCGGTGGTCGAGTCAGTCGTTTGGGCTTGCGCCGGCACTGTAGCGCCCCATGCCAACCAGGTCGCCAGCAGGCAACCGATCGGCCACCAGCCAGCAAGTACTCGCACCCCGCCGCCCTTGCGATCGTGCAAGCAGCAACTCGACGGGACCGGGGAGTGGGAGATGATTGGCAGCCGCATGAAACCGCTGAATTGTGGCAGTCTGGGGTTGGTTCGCGCCACGACCGGCCCGCGTGAGAATCCGCGGGACGCGGCGTGGAGATGGCACACTGCTGACATTCTACGACATCGCGGATGAAAAATCGCCGGTGGCTGGGGCGAGTGCGGGCTGGCCGCCAGCCGCCGGTTGTCAACTGTCGACCGCGGTTGGTTCCTCGGCTTCGGCGTTCGAGTCGTCTGTCGCCACGCCATCGACCGGAGCGGCATATCCGCCAGCCTCCATGATCAATTGCCGGATCTGCTCGGCAACATCTTT
Organism: Planctomycetota bacterium; assembly: GCA_003695565.1. Taxonomy (GTDB): domain Bacteria; phylum Planctomycetota; class Planctomycetia; order Pirellulales; family Pirellulaceae; genus Aureliella. The sequence goes on from RFIQ01000526.1 coordinate 4,019, forward strand.
GTTTTCCATGAGAAATGCCCGCGCTTTTTCCTTGCCTTGACCCAGGTAGGTGTCGTTGAACTTGAACCAGGCGCCGCTGCGTGAGATGACCTTGTGCAGCGTTCCGAGGTCGAGCAGGTCGCCTTCGTAGCTGATACCGCAGGTATGCATCATGTCGAACTCAGCGATGCGGAACGGTGGAGCGACCTTGTTCTTGACGATCTTGCATCGCACGCGCTGGCCGACGACCGTTTCGCCATCCTTCAAGGCTCCGATGCGGCGAACATCGATGCGGCACGACGAATAGAACTTCAAGGCGCGACCCCCCGGGGTGGTTTCGGGAC
>RFIQ01000527.1 GCA_003695565.1 Planctomycetota bacterium
CCGAGACGCTCGTCCAAGTCGATGTAACGCACGCCCGCCAAGAATGAGCCTTGGTACCAAGGGCGGATGCCGACCCAATGCCGACGGAAGTTGATTTCACCGCTGTGCAGTTCGCTGTTGTAATTCAGCGAATGAATGAAGCTGCGGTCGGTGTCATCGAAGCCGCCGGGAGGTGCCGTACCGAAATTGCTGAACACCGAGTACAGCGTCGGATTGCCAGACGCCACCGTGCTGGCCGTCGCCGTGGAATCCCAGTCGTTCAGGCCGAAGTAACGGACTTCCAACCGCGAACCCACACCGGTTTGCAGGTTACCGATAACCTCCAGACCGTATCGGATCTTGTCCAGATCCAGGTCGGTGGTCCGCAATACCGGGATGCCGCCGGGATCCTGGCCATCTTTGCTGACGATCGTCTCTCGCAGAAACTGGCCGGTGACCGGATCCTGGTTCACCCCGGAGAATCCACCAAAATCGCTGGTGCGGGCCAGTCCGATTGTACCGCCGTAGACGTCGAACCATCGTTGCTGGCCGCATCCACCCTCGCCGTAAGGAGCCAAGGGGCCGAGCGCGTTGAGCAGTCGACCGCTGAACAGACAACCGCCCGCGCCGCCGCAAGCCGAACATCCGGCTCCACCGCAGTACATGCAGCCACCGATACCGCCGCCGCATGCCCCACCGTTGCATCCAAGCACGCCGGCGCGGCCCAGCAAGCCGCCCCGGAACAGTCCGCTACCGACACCGCATCCGCCGCTGCAGCTCCCGCTGCAGGAACCGTCAGTGCATCCGCCGCATCCATCGCACGCGTCGCAGGTGGCACCGGCATAAACCACGGCACCCGGCGCAGGACCGGGCATGGCGTAGCTCATCCCGGCCACCGGGTTCATGCCTCCGCCTGGTGCGCCGTAGGGGGTTGGCAGAGGCAATCCATAGCCGCCAGCGCTGACGGTCTGCCCGCTTACTTGATTCGTCGTGAATCCCTGAGCACTCAAGAGGAGAGCTAGCCCCATCGTGAGCCAGTGCATTCGACCACTGAGCATTCTCATTGATTTCTCTCCGGCGGCACGTCGTCCGTTCGACAGTTTCTCATGCGCCCAGGCGGTCAGTCCGTGAGCGCATAACGTAGATTCGTTAAGGTCCGAAAACTCGGTACAGACGTGCTTATCGGCACGAACTGGCTGAAAAGTTTGCCAGAACCGGAATAATCCGTACGAAGCGCAGTGGCAATCGCGTTCCCGTGTGAAAACAGGAAAGATAGGTCGACGGTGCAGCCGGTGACCACCTCCCCGCCGCAATTGCCGATTTTTATCCGGGTCACGGTGTCGATCTGAACCACATGGGTTTGGATCGAGATGGGTTTGGATCAAGTCGCTACGGCGTCGCATCGGTGCGAACTAGAAGTCCTTCCGGTGAGGGGTTTGCATCGGTGTTCGAAGTGCGCGTGATGGGATTGGTGAGTACACTAGAAACACGGGGATCGCTCAACGATTGACAAGAGTCACCCCCCCACCCTAGGTGGAGGAGGTTGGTTGTCCAAGCTCGCTGATGCGGTGTCGGGCTACGGCCGACAATCGATGCGGCTTGACGTGGGCCTGGGCAGCGTCTGTCCTGAGTGGTTAGCCGCCGGTGGTTGGAAGAGCCTGGCGTGGTTAAAGGAGCGTTGGTAGCTGTTTGTTGCGCCGGCAGGCCCCATCCGTGATCTCAGTATTCAAAATGACCGCTAAGCAGGTTCGGGAGTCGGAAACGTCATGATAGCCAAGAGAATTGCAATGGTGGCTTGGATGGGGCTGGCCATGGGGCTGGTGGCGACGTCGCGAGCTGCCGATCCGCCCGAACCGGACATCGCGCAAGTGCGGTTGATCAATGCGGCGATTGAGCAGCAGTGGGCCGACTACGGCTTGCGGCCTTCTGCGGTGGAAGAGGATGGCAAGTGGTGCCGTCGCGTTTTCTTGGACTTGATCGGCCGCATACCGAATTATGAAGAGTTGAACGCCTTTCTGCGCGATTCGAATCCGCGCAAGCGAGAGGTCTTGGTGGAGAGGTTGCTGGAGGATCCGCGATATACGGAGGAGTTCGCCAGCTTCTGGGCTGCCAACTGGAGCAACATCTTGATTGGCCGCAGTGGCGGGATGGATCGCCGATCGATGGTATCCCGCGAGGGGATGAACAAGTACTTGCGGGACGCGTTCGCCTCGAACAAGCCGTACAATCGCATGGTCTACGAACTGGTTACGGCGACCGGGGCCACCAAGCCCGGTGTCGAGGGTTTCAATGGCGCCACGAACTTCTTGATCGATAAAGTCAATGAGGAGAACGCCACTCTGGCGACGTCGGCGACATCCCGTATCTTCCTGGGCATGCAAGTGCAGTGCACGCAGTGCCATAACCATCCGTTCAATCAATGGAAGCAGCAGAAATTCTGGGAGTTCAATGCCTTCTTTCGGCAGACGCGGGCTCTGAGGCGTTTCGTCCCCGGTACCCGCGACATCGATTATGGTGAGCTGGTCGACCAGGATTTCGCCGGCGAGGGGGGACGGCCGGATGAGGCGGAAATCTACTACGAAGAACGCAACGGTTTGACCAAGATCGCTTATCCGGTGTTCGTCGATGGTACAGAGATTGGCCGCAGCGGATATGTCACGGAGGTGAACCGCCGGCAAGAGCTGGGCAAGCTGATGCTGCAAAGCGAGTTTCTGGACAAGATGATCGTCAACCGGACTTGGGCGCACTTCTTGGGATACGCGTTCACTAAGCCGATGGATGATTTAGGGCCGCATGCGTTGGTGTCCCACCCCCAGTTGCTCGATGCTTTGGGTAAAGAGGTGCGCAAGTCCAGTTACGATCTGCGCGCGCTGATGAAGTGGATCACGCTTTCGCGTCCGTACCAACTCTCCAGTCGCATTACTTCCGGGAATCAAAGCGATGACCCGACGATTGGAGAAGTGCCCCAGTTTAGTCATTTCTACTTGCGGCAAATGTCGGCTGAACAGCTCTACCAGAGTTTGCTGCAAGTTGGCGGACAGGCCAAGGGGTCGCTGGCCCAGCAGCAGGCCGAGCGAGATCGGTGGTTGCGCCAATTCGTGGTGGCGTTCGGTACCGATGAAGGGGACGAGGCCACGACCTTTAACGGTTCGATTCCGCAAGCGTTGATGATGTTCAATGGCGACCTGGTTCGCCGGGCTATTTCCATCGAGCCGGGATCGTACTTGTACGGCATCGCCATGGCCAATGCCAAATTGGGCGACAAGGTAAATCACTTGTTCCTGGCCGGTCTGGCGCGACGTGCCACGACCGATGAGCAGAAGATCGCGGGTCAGTTGCTGCGCGTGCGAGGGGGAAAGCAGGCCGAGGCCCTGCAAGACTTGTGGTGGGCCATATTGAACAGCAACGAGTTTATTTTGATTCAGTAGGTTGACCTGGTGGCTGTCGCGGCTGGTTGCACGACGTGCGGTCCGACGCGTTTCTGCCAGACAGTTTCGATGGCGAGGAGATAATCATGCGATGGTTGAATAGTTCCGTGCCGATGGGCATGAACCGGCGTCACTTTATGCAGCACGCTGCAGGGGCCTCGGCTCTGCTGGGATCCTCCCTGGCGCTGGGGCATTCGTTGCGCGTGCATGCGCAGGAAATGAAGCGCCGCCACAAGTCGGCCATCCTGCTGTGGATGGGAGGCGGGCCGGCAACCATCGACCTGTGGGATCTCAAGCCTGGCGCGCCCACCGGCGGGCCATTCCGTCCGATCAGCACCACGGGCGACGTGCAGATTTGCGAACACTTGCCACGCATCGCCAAACAGATGCACAATCTTTCGATCGTCCGATCGATGAGCACGCGCGAAGCCGATCACGCGCGGGGTCGATACTACATGCATACCGGGTTCGTCCCGAACCCGAACATCGAGCATCCCGGATACGGTTCGGTGATTTCGCATGAATTGATGCGGGACCGGGACGACCTGGAGATACCGCCCTTTATCTCGATCGGTGGAGCCAGCCAGGGGCCGGGGTTCTTGGGAATGGCCTGGGCTCCCTTTACCGTTTCCAGTACCGGGCGCATCGACAACCTGGATATGCGGATCGATGATGCACGCCTGGCGCAACGCATGAAGACGCTGGAGTTGATCGAGACGAATTTCATTCGACAGAACCGTGGCTCGGCGGCCGTCGATCATATGAAGGTGTTGTCCAAGACTTTCAATCTGATGACCAGCCAGCAGATGGATGCCTTCAAGGTCGAATTGGAGCCACAGCCGATTCGCGATCGCTACGGCGATACGGCGTTTGGCCGGGGTTGCCTGATGGCGCGAAGGTTAGTCGAAATCGGTGTGCCGTTCATCGAAGTGGACTTGGGGGGCTGGGACAATCACCAGAACGTTCACGATACCTTGCAAAACCAACGCTTGCCGGTGCTGGATCAGGCCATGAGCGCTCTGGTGGAAGATCTCGAGCAGCGCGGTTTGCTGCAGGATACGATGATCATTTGGATGGGAGAGTTCGGTCGAACTCCCAATATCAATGCCAATGCGGGGCGGGATCATTGGGCCCGATCCTGGAGCGTCGTGGTCGGCGGGGCTGGCATTCGCGGGGGGATTGCCGTGGGTGCGACCGATGCTGAGGGGAGGCAAGTCATCACCGAACCGTATTCGGCGGAAGACTTGATGGCTACCGTTTGCAAAGGTTTAGGGATCTCGTTGGAGACGACTTACCAGAGCAAGAATGGTCGCCCGATGAAGATCGCCAATGGCGGAAAAGTCATTCAGGACCTGCTGGCTTGATGCTGAGCCAGGTGCTGACGCGTGACGCTGGAAGACAACAGGGAATTGCATCCGAGGAGAGACGTGGCGTCAGAAACCGAGGGGACGCCTGAAGCGTGTAGCGTCCACCGAGAACTGGAGTTGGCCGAGTTGGTCGCCAAACACCAGGCGACCGTGTGGCGGTACCTGCGCGCTTTGGGGGCCGATGCGGCCCTGGCCGATGATCTGACTCAGGATACGTTTTTGGAAGTGATGCGGAAACCGTTTGTGCAGTACAGCGATGCCGCCACGGCAGGGTATTTGCGACGCGTCGCGCACAACCTGTTCATCTCCCGGCGGAGACGGGATGCCAAGATGACCGTTACCGAACACGCAGAAGCGTTTGACGAGGCATGGATGCGGTGGGCTGGATTCGACAACGGCAATCCAGCCATCGATGCATTGACCGATTGCTTCGCGCGCCTGACCGAACGTGCCCAACTCGCTCTCCGACTGCGGTTCGCGGAGGATGCCAGCCGTGCGCGAATCGCCAACGCATTGGGAATTACCGAACATGGGGCCAAGAATTTGATGCAGCGTGCCAAGGCTCAACTGCGCGATTGCGTGAGGCAGAAGATGCAATGAATGAGCAACTCTCCGAACAAGTATTTGATTCTCTGCTGCGCGAGGTGATCACCAACACCCATCCGCCGGATTTGACCGAGCGGATTGTGGCGGCGTGGCGGGCCTCGCAACAAGGAAATGTCTCGGATCGGCCGACCAGTGCGCCCGCGGCGTTGCCGCAGCACCGGTGCGAAGGCGACGAGCCGGGCGTTGCCCAGACGCGACCCGGCGGTGCAGCGCACCTGCCGGTTGAGGGCGGAGCGGGGCCCCTGGCGGACAGCGTATCGATGGTGGCTGAACAGCGGGCGCCCCAGTCGGTGGATGTGTCACCGGCCGCTCGAAGTCGGGCAACCGAACGGCAACGGTTGCACAGCCCCGGTTTCTGGATGGTGGTCGCAGCTGCCAGCATCGCGGTGGCAGTGGCGATGCCGTCGTTGATCGACCGGCTGAACAAGGCACTGCCGGATCATTCGCGGGCCGAGATGCCGGTTGGCGAGCCCGAAAAGGGGACCGTGGTACCGGAGCAATCACTGCCGGGCACGCCTGACCAGCGGACCAGGATTGCCTCCGATGCCCAGCGAGGCCGTCGTGCGACCGATTTGCGGGATTCCGAGGGGCCTCCATCGCAACCGGAACTGTTTCCCATCGATCCAGGGACGCTGGCCGAGCGTGCATCTGATCCAGATTCTCACGACGGTGAGCCCGGGGCGCGAGTGGATCCGCTACCGGAGGATCAGATCCTGGCCGATACCAATCGGGTCCTGCAGCGAATGTGGGCGGACGTTGGTGTGTCGCCCACCACCGAAGTTGCGCCCGTAGAGTTTGTGCAACGAGCGCATCGAATCCTGCTAGGGAGCGACGCGCCGGCGCCCTTGGTACATCGCGTTGCATTGGCCGGCGAGCAGGCGCGCCGATCGGCCATCATCGACTATCTACTTGAACAGGAGCAATTCAGTCAGGCTTGGGCAGACCGCTGGACCAATGAATTGTTGCGGCGCAGTGCGATCCCACCCCAATCCGATGCCGGCTTGGCGCTCCGCGGCTTGCTTGCCGATTCGCTTCGCCGGGGCGTCTCGTGGGGCAACGTCGTCGAAGAGTTGTTGGCCGCGGATTTGCAGGAACGGTCTGGCCCTCCCACCCCACAGCAGACTCTATTGCGGGCGTTGGCTGGCGGCGGAAATCATCGGCTGATACGGCGGATCGGTTCGCACTTCATGGCAACCAATCTGGCCTGCGTCCGTTGTCACGATCATCGCGTTGCCAACGGACCGGCTCAAGGGATAGCGCTGGACCGACAGGCGTCGTATTGGTCTTTGGCCGCGTTGTTGTCGGGAGTTGAAGCGCGACGCGACCAGGCTACGGGGAAACGCATTGTTGTGGATCGACAAACGGAGATGCTGGCCAATAATTCTTTCTCGCCAGTCTTTTTCGATCGATTGGATGGACGGTTGCAGGCGGCTGAACCCCGATTGCCCGACGGTAGGCTGTGGACGGAGATCCCGGACGCCAAGACACCGCGACAGGCATTGGCTCGCTGGATCGTCGACTCTGACCTGCTCGACCGAGCGGTGGTCAATCAGACCTGGAGGTTGATGCTGGGGCGCCACTTGGTGCCTCCCGTTGCGGAGGTCGAGCCGGTGGCTTACGCGCATCGCGTCGAGTTGGAGGAATTGCTCGCCCACCAATTTCGGGCACATGGCAGAGACGTGAAGGCGTTGGTGGAGTGGATCGCTCGCAGCGATGCATTTGCTCGAGCGCCGGGCGTCGTCGATCCGGCTGCAGGTTTGTTGGCCACGGATGAACAGTTATTGGAATGGAAGCTGCGAGAGGCGGTTTTTGCGGCTGCTCCGTCCCTGGGGCAGGGCAATGGCAATGGTGATCTGGTGCAATCGCTGGCTTCGGTCGTTCGATGGATCAGCAATCCTCCCAAGGACCAACGGGAGACGATGTTGGCCCAACCGCTGCTCAAAGAGGCCAAACCGGGCGAACGTCGACAGCAGTCGGCTGATTCGCTGCAGCTTCCGCCGTTGGGATTTGTTATCCACCGTGAGGTTCCCACGCCGGCCGAGCAGGCATTTGTGCGACGGTTGCTATCCGCAGATCGGCTCAGTTGGGAACAGCGGGTGGCCCATATCGTCGAGTTGAGCGATACGGAGGTCGCCTCTGGCCGCGTGCAAGAACTGGCCAAACAACTGCTGCAACACCGCCACGGGGACATGGAACAGGCGCTGTACGATGTGCTGTGGGCCGTTCACCACGCGTCCGCGCTCCAGTAGGGGCGGCGGCTCGCCTGCCGAATCTGGACGAAGGATGGGGTGGGACCCCAGTGTAACCTGTTGAGCGAACTCGCCTGCCAGGATCAAAAAGCGCGGGCGCCACTCGGGGATGGCAAGACGCCGCATGCCGATGCGGCCAGAGCCGCAGGGGGATACGCCGAGCAATCGCCGACCGGCTGCGTTCATTGGTTGACAGAAAAGCTGCCGCGGTAGGCTTGCAGGAACGCATGCGCGTCGGGATGCCAGGGCAGGTTTTGCCAGGCAGCGCTTGTTTCCGGAGGAATCAAGTCGAGTTGCCTGACGACTTCTGGGCGATACAGACAATGCAGGGTGTGCTCGATCAAACCGCGTGGGGCATCCCGCCGCGCGACGAGAAATGCGGTAGTCGCGACGGTGGGAATTCCCTGGCTGGGCATGTCCAATCCCGGATAGGCGCCGGGCTCGAACAGGAAGGGATGGAACGTGGGATGGCGCAACGAGAATTGCCAGGCCTGGGGAAAGGGTAACAACCGCATGTTTCCCCGCTGGAGAAGTGCTTGAATCTCCGGTGCACCAGGTTTGTATACCAGGAAGGCTGCATCGCATGTCGACATCACCGTCGGATCCTGCCAGCTCCCATCCACCCGCACGACTTCCTCCGGCTGGATCCCCGCGAACTGCAAGATCATCTGGGCCACATAACGCGTGCCGGATTTGGGTTTACCCATCCACACTCTCCGCCCTTTCAAGTCCTGCAGGGATACGATTGGTGCATCGGCACGGCCCATCAGATGTACAGCTTCGTAGTAGAGCGGAGCCACCACGGCAGCATTTGTGGTGGCAATGGCTTCGGCCTGCGTGATCGCCAGGTCGCATCGTTTGCTGAGCAGGAGTTCCAGGTTGTGGACGGAACCCTCGGTGGGAATCACTTGGATCCGAGCACCGGTGCGGGAGGCGAGATCGTCTGCCAGGCGGCGGGCGACGCGATGGTATACTCCCGACGGTTCGCCAGCGGCGAGCGCGGCCGAACGAGGCATGCTGGCGGCCTGCCAGGTGGAAGCCACCAGCAGCAAGCTTCCGAATATCAATGGCAGAACCAGGAAGGCGATCAAGCCGCGTTGGAACCAGCGGTGCGCCAAACTGGGTTCCTCGACGCGATGGTCCAGCAAGGCGCGTAGAATGGGCACACCCAGCAACCAGTACCAGGCCCGGCGGAACCAGGGAGTAGGCCGAGCATGGATCGGTTCACCTCGCAGGTATCGTTCCAGATCATCCGCCAACGCCTCGGCCGACGCATACCGGCGATCCGGAGATTTTTGTAGGCACACATCGATGATGGTGTCCAAATCCGGGTCGACTTCGGGATTCAAGGAACGGGCCCTTGGCGCGGGACGATGCATCACCTGCATCATCGTCTGCATGGCGGTCTTGCCCCTGAACGGCGGTCGGCCCGTGACCAAAGCAAACAGAATGGCGCCCAGTGAGTAGATGTCTGGTGCAAATCCAAACTCATCTGCTCGGCCGGCTGCCTGCTCCGGCGCCATGTAGCTGGGAGTCCCCAGTGCTGCACCGGTCTGCGTCAGGCCCGAATCGGTACCCAACGTCTTGGCCAGGCCAAAATCGGTGATGTGCACCTGGTCCTGCGGATCCACCAGAATGTTGGCTGGTTTAAGATCGCGGTGCACGACGCCCTGGCTGTGAGCGTAAGCGATGGCCCGAACCGCATCGCGAACATACCGAGCGGCCACCTCGGGCGAGAGTGGTCCGTCCTTGATGCGTTGGGCCAAATCTGTCCCGTCGACGAAGTCCATTGAAAAATAGTGGTGGCCGTCGATCTCGCCGCATTGGTAGACCGTTACCAGGTTGGGGTGTTTCAGGCGAGCCGCGCTGCGAGCTTCCGCATAGAAACGCTGGACTTCTTCCGGTCCGGCCAGCGCGCCGCTGCGAATCATTTTGATGGCGACCGGTCGGCCGAGATTTTCTTGATAGCCGAAATACACGATCCCCATGCCGCCGCGGCCCAGGATCCGCTCCAGCCGGTATTCACCGAACCTGCACGGC
>RFIQ01000528.1 GCA_003695565.1 Planctomycetota bacterium
GTTCCTTGGGATCGACCGGCTCGACGTAGTTCGCCTCGATCAGTTGGATCGCATTGCCAATCTTGCCCGCGTACCGCATCCGTTCCGCCTGGATATAGCAAGCAATGCAGACGATGATGGCACCGGTCAGAATTTGAATGTTCCGCAGTGGCACAGACACAAGCTCCCGTGGTAGCACAATTCGTGATGTCGATGCGCCGCCCGGCCCTCGTGACCGCAGGGACTGCACCCTGGCGACAAACCAGCCCAGTTCGAGTGACGCATCTCGGTTTCGTTCATCCGTTGCGTGAATTATAGCGGTCGCGGCGGATTCCTCGGCCGGTCTCAGCAGTCCGCCGTGGGCCTTCGTTATACATCGGGATGAGCGATCGGATCGGCCGCCGGTCCCGCATAGATGGTTCGGCCGCCATCGACCGGTACGGATGCTCCGGTTACGAAAGGGCTCAGGGCCAAATACAGGGCGGCCCAACCCACGTCCTCGGGGGTGCCAATGCGTTTGAGCAACGATTCGGCCAAAATCTGCTGGCGTCTGGATTCCGGCAGGTCGTCGCGAAGCTTAACCGGTCCGGGCAGAATCGCGTTGACGCGAACGCGTGGATTGCGCTGACCCAATTCCACCGCCATCGTCTTGGTAATCGAGTCCACTGCAGCCTTGGAGGGGAAATAGGCGGCAAAATCTCGGTAGGGACGGCAGATCGCCCAGTCGCCGATGTTGATGAGCGCCCCGCCCGATTCCTGCTGGCACATCCGCAAGCCGAAGTGTTGATTGACCAGCGCGGTGCCGAGCGCATTGATGCGGTACATCTGGTCGTAATCGGCCGCGGTCAGTTTCTCCAAAGGGATTGGATGCCAGATGGCCGCCGTGTGGACTACGCAGTCGATGCGGCCCATTCGCCCCACGATCTGCTCGACCCATCTTCGCACCGCTTCCTCCTTTTCGACGGGTCCGTACACCGTCAAATCGCAGCCGAGTGGAGCGTCCGACTCGGGGGCGGGCTGCTGGCTGGTCTCCGGTTCATGGTGGCCATGCAGCACGATCCGAAACCCTGCCGTACGCAGCAACCTGGCCACCCCGCGGCCGACTCGAGGTTTTACACTGCCGGTGACCAGCGCCACCGGCTCGGCGGTGCCGAATACTTCGTGCATTCGCGAGGGAATCAAGGATTGGGCTTCCATGGGCGTGATCGTTGGTTCGGCTGTGGCGTCGCGGTTGGTTTTCGATCTGTGCGGTTTCGGTCTCCAAGCCGCGATGCCAAACACGGGAGCACGGGGAGACGTCAGTCCGTCTATCGTACAATCGAAAGGCGTCGACCAGGAGTCGTCCTGAGTTAGTACGACGGAATTCCTTTTCCAACGATGGCAGGTGCGCTGGCATTTTCTGCTGCGCCGTTCACGATCCACGCCAGTTCAACATCACCAACCGCTAGGGCTCGCTCAAGTTATGGTTGTAGGGTAGCCGCGGCGGTGGCGTAAGCCTTCAGCCTGCGATGGCGCGCTTCCGAAGTCGCGGTTTTTTTTAGGTCCCCTCCCGGCTGCGGGGCGAAGGAGGTGCGAAGGAGAATCAGCGATCACACAGGCGATCTCCCGCGCCGACCTGGCCCGTGAAGAGGCTTGTAATCGCGAGGCGTCATCTTGAATCGCGCACGGGAAAAGTGGGGATGAGCAGACGTGGCTTGCGCTCGGCCGCGATAAACCCAAGCGAGCCCCTTTGTCGATGCAGTCGAGGAGGTGCCCAACGCAAAGGCGCAGAGGTGCGAAGAGTCGTTTCCGGAGCGGGGGCCGTTGGGGAGTCCCTTTCGGCGAAAGGGACCCACGGGGATGGCGGCGAAAGGGACCCACGTGGCTTGGAGCCGCCGAAGCGTCATCTTGAATGGCTCAGCTCATGGGGGAGGGGGAGGAGGAGAGACGTGGCTTGCATCCGCCGGATGCAAGTCGGGCCAGTGCCTGAGATAGGGAAGTCGCACTTGGGGCGAGATTCGATGTCGCGATTCTCAAAAGCGACCTCCCGGCGGCGGGCCGAGGTAAGCGCGAAGGAGAATCCGCGATTACACAGGCGATCTCCCGCGCCCAGCTGGCCCGTGAAGAGGAGTGCGATTGGGGGGAAACGGTCGGAAAACTTTGCCTGGTTCGCCTGAATTGCCTGCAATTGCTGTCAACTTCGGCTTCCCCGGATGTCGGCTGGGGTGGGGCATCGTCGCTGGCCGATGAAATAGTTCAGCGCGGTGAACTGCCCAGCCGCTCGGTAGAAATGCAATGCGTTGACTGGTGCCTGGGCACCGGCTCAGACAGCTTATCGGCAAGGAATTCGACAAGATGGACCAACAGCGAGCCTGGCGGGGACGTGTGGCTGCAACGGTGATCGCGGGGACGCTAGCCCTTGTCTGCTTGACGGTGGAGAAGGACCTCCGCCACGGGGGACGCGCCGGCCGTGCTGCGGATGTGGGGCCCGATTGGGCGGTGAATGCAGGCGAGGCCGACGCCGCCTCGGCTATTACCTGGGTTGCGATGGAGAGTATGGCGGTTCGCGAATTCCTGCCCACCGTGGGAGCGCAACGAGCCGATCGGACCGGGCACGGTGTCCGGCCCAATCGGTTGACACGACCGCCCCAACCCGCCACAGCGGTTGTGTTGGGTCCACCAACGGCCAGCGGATTGGCGCCGTTGCCGCTTCACAGCTCGGCCGCGCATGTCTCGCGTTTGATGTCCACACTAGAGGAAGCTCTGCAGACGCCTGTGCAGCAGGTTGCCCTGCAGCAAGCATCCTCCCCCCCGCAGCTCCCGGGGCCTCGTGTTGTTCGCAAACCGATCGTCAGCGAGCCGCCGACCAACGGAGTCCCCAAACTCCCTGTGCCGCAAACGCTGTTCGAACAACTCAACCAGCTAGACACATCGACTTCGCAACCAGCGGGGAGTACCGAGCTGGTTTCGCGCGGCGCTCCGCCCGTGGTTGCGTCCACCACGTACGAGGTGATGGCTTGGAAAACGCGTATGAATTCCGTGCTCCAGCGCCTGGTGGAGGAGATTGGCGTGGCGCATGCGGAGAGTCTACAGGTGCTGGACGAACTGAATGCTCTGTGCGATCAAGGAATCGAACTGGCGGGTCGTCAAACCGATTATGCGCGGGCAGCGCGGATCCTCGAAACTGCCCATGCCGCGCGGCGGAGGCAGGCGGTATGGCGCAGCATCGCCGAGACGCTAGATGGAACCAGCGTCGGATTGGCTGTGGCCCGAGACTTGCCGGCGGTCCAGCGGGAGTTGCAGGAAGTCGTCGATCGCCTCGAGGCTGAGCTGTCGGCCGCGCCACAAGGTGCGGCCTGGAAAGAGTTCCTCCGCACGGCAGACCTGAAGCAGTGGGCGGAGACAGGGGAGCGCCAATCGGGGGCTTTGCTGGCAGCCGACGTGTTGGATCGCATGCATCGCCCGGAGCTGACGCCGGACCAGCGACGGTTCCTGCGGTCTGGTTCCATCGCCGATTTGCGATCGCAGTTGATCGCGCTCGGGACCGAGACGGTCGATTTTCGCGAACTGCTCGAGGAACTTGAACAGTTGGAATCCGATTCGATTTCTCGGATTCGCCCGGAGGTGGCTCGCAAGGTTCAAGTACTGCACTTGTCACACGATCCGCGGCACCGGGCGGTGGCGGCAGCCATCAATGATTATTACCGCAATGCAAATTTGCGCATTTGTTTGACGCGCGACTTCTTGCAACGGTTTCTACCCGAGGAAAGCCAGGAATTTCGTCCCGTCCGCAGATTCGTGCTCGGCGCCGACACGCGGGGGAACAGTGTCGTGCGCACGCACATCGATTTGCAATTCATCCCCGATGACTCGGCCTGGAACCTGGACGTGGCCGTGCGAGGGCGGGTCGATGCGGCCACCCGCTCCAGCAAAGGCCCGGCGGTGTTCTTCAATGATTCGCAGGCGGATATCGAAACCCACCGCTATGTCCGGTTCGGACCGCAGGGTTACCAGATAACCAACCACCCCACGCAGGTAACCGCTCGCGAAACGTTGCGGAATTTGCGCACTGACTTCGATGGCCTGCCCCTGTTGGGAGAATTTGTGCGGGCGATCGCCCGCGAGCAATTTGACCAACAGCGACACGTTGCCCGCCGATTGACCCAACGCATGATCGCTCGGGAAACCGATGCGGAACTGGATGCCCGGATTCATGACGAACTGGCCGACATGGAACGCGACCTGCAGGACAAGATCATCGGCCCACTGCGGCGATTGAATCTCGATCCGATGATCGTGGCCATGGATACGACGGCCGACCGCCTGACGGCTCGCTACCGAGTGGCCGATGCAGCGCAGATGGCAGCCGCCTCGCCTCGCCCTCGCGCACCGAGTGAGGCCCTGGTAAGCCTGCAGTTGCACGAATCGGCGATCAATAACGCCATCGATCGACTGGGGCTGAGCGATCGAACGTGGACCTTGCCGGAATTGTACGAACACCTGGGACGTACGTTGACTGGCCAGCAATGGGAGACTCCCGAAGATGTTCCCGATGACATCCTGGTGCGTTTCGCCTCTTCGCGACCGATCACCGTCCGGTTTGTGGATGGACGCGCCGAATTGACCCTGCGGATCGCGGAATTGAGCCGACCGGGGAAGCTGAAGATCCAGCGCTTCATCGTGACCAGCAGCTATGTGCCAGTGGCTGAAGGCATGAACGCGCGGTTGGAACGCGATGGCGTGGTCCAAATCCAGTCGCGTGGCGATCGCCTGGCCCTGCGGCTGATTTTTGCCAAAGTCTTCGTGGCACATCCGGAAATTCCCTTGGTGGCTCCCGCCTGGCAACAGGACCCCCGCGCCGATGGGTTGGAGGTCTCTCAAGTGGACCTGCGGAACGGATGGTTCGCGATCGCTGTCTCCCGGGCCAGCCAGGCCACGGGTCAGGTGGCTCGAAGTGCAGAAGCTCCCCGCCTGGAATAGTTGCCGCCGAGAACGGCCTACCGCCAAGAAATTTTGTGTCGAGCAATCGCGTCGGGATAAACCAGTTCGACGTACAGAGATTCCCCCTGACGTCGGA
>RFIQ01000529.1 GCA_003695565.1 Planctomycetota bacterium
CGTGCACGCGGTGAGCTATCTGTTTCGGGCTTCTGTTGTATGCTTCGGTCGCAGCGATGAGTCGTGGGAGCAGTACACGCGATGGATGTCGCTCACCTGGCGTGGCCAGGTCGACGAGGTGATCGAGGAATTGGTTGAGCAGCAGACGCGGCTTGGCGAGCCAACCGGCGACTGTGATGAGGATGATCCATCCGAGCAGCTCCGCAAAATCGTCGGGTACTTGCGTAACAACTGCATGAGGATGCAGTACGACGAATACCGCCGAGCAGGACTTCCGGTAACCAGCGCTTGGATGGAATCAGCGGTCAAGGAGATCAACTATCGGACGAAGGGCAGCGACATGTTTTGGAATAATCCGCGGGGCGCTGAAGCGATACTTCACGTTCGTGCCGCGTCGTTATGCGACGACGATCGCTTGGTCCGTTTCTTACTCCGCCGCCGGGGATCTCCCACATTACGAAGGGAAAAATTCCTACCCGAAACCGCCGCCTAAATACTACAAACCCTGACATGCACCCCGCACACCTCCCGCGCACCTGCGCACCTTCCTTGTACGTCAACGCATAACCGTTCACGGGCTGGTGAGCCAATTTAGACAGCAGGCGAAGGCTCGCGCGGGCCAGGTAGAAGCGATGGGCCAGCGGTTCCTGCGAATTCCGCTCGCATCAATTCGATCAGAAATTCATAGGCGTTGCGGTTCTGTAGGCGGCAGGTCTCCGAGAGCGTTAGGATCCGCTCCAAGTAACGGCTGCCGGCACGACTTTGGGTTCCAGCGCAAGCGTCAGGTCCTGGCCCAGACGGTCACGTTGGTACAGTCTTCTGAGGAGACCAAGTCACGATGATGCCGTCTGTGGGCTTTTTGACCACCTCGCTTTCTTTTCTTGGCTGCAGGTTTTCGCTTGGGCTTGGTGTGAGGGTGAACGGTGCGCGGCGCGATCGAGGAATTCTGCGGAGTCAGCTTTTCGATCGTAGCCTCTGCCTTTTCCAATCGATCCAGCAACGAGAGAACGAACGCCTTTACCCCGGGCGTCATCTCGGCTTCCAATTCCTGTGGGATTCTGCTCATACAGGTATTTAGGCAAGAAAACGATCCGCCGAGTCCAGATCGATTTTCAAAACCCGTCAACCAATTCCTAAACGGTTACCCATCCCACCAGCCATCCCCCGCCGGACTGGGTGAACACCGAGCCGGATGCACCGACTGGGGGATCGGACCGAACCTACGGCGTGAGGTGGGGTCACTGTGGCACGCAGCCAATGCACTGCGGTTGCGTCCACGGCTCGGCGTGCTGTTAAGCCAGCCAGGTGTCGAGGTGTTCGCGCACGAATGCGTCGTCGTTCAGATGCGGGTAGGCGGCGTAAACTCGATCGATCTCCTCCGCCTGCCCTGGTGACAATACTTCCCGAGGATCCAGGCACCAGGTGCCCGCCAGCAATCCCTGACGACGCAGGACTTCATGGATGCCAGCAATGCACCCGGCAAACCCGTTGGCGGCGTCGAAGAAGGCAGCATTGGTGTCGGTGACTTCGATGCTGCGCGTCATCAATTCGGCAGGCACCTGGCCGCCTGCGGCCACTACCGCGTGGATGGTGTCGAGCAGCTCGACAGCGGCGCGTGTCCAGCAAGCCCAATGCCCCAGCAACCCGCCACGGATGCGAACCCGCCGCGGCCCCGCGTCGGTTGCAATTCGATACTCGGTGAGCAAGTCGACGACGATGTTGTCGTCGTTGCCCGTATACAGAGCGATGGCATCGTGTCGGCCGGCATCGCACACCGCGCGGACGACGTCGAGCGTCTGATAGCGATTGAACGGCGCAACCTTGATCGCGATGACGTTCTCGATCTCGACGAACTCCCTCCAGAAGCGGTACGGCAACACGCATCCGCCGACGGCTGGTTGCAAATAGAATCCGATCAGCGGCATGACCGACGCGATCTGCCGGCAATGGTCCAGCATGGCGCCCAGCCCGGCTGGAGCCATGGCCGACATGCTCAACAAACAGGCGTGGTACCCTTGCTCGCGTGCGAACAACGCCTCTTGAACCGCTTGCCGCGTGGTCCCGCATACCCCGGCGACTTTGAAGATGGAGCGTCCCCGGGCGGAAGCGTACGCGTCAATCTCGTTGGAAACCAGCCTCAGCACGGGCTCGAACAGACCGATGGCTGGATCGCGAATCGCGAACTGGGTCGTATGGACACCGACAGCAATACCTCCCACCCCGGCGTCGATGTAGTACCGGGTCAACGCGGTTTGATATCGTTCGTCGAATCGGCGATCCGCGTTCAGGGCGAGGGGCTGAGCCGGAATCACGGCGCCTCGGCGAACGGTATCGAGGATCGGTGCGGGGAGGTCGGCGATACGCATGGTGGGAAGCACTCCGTCGCGACTCAGTGGCTGGGATGGCGTCGGTCGGGTTCGAGGGTGAGGCCGGGGAGATCACGGTACCCCGATGACAAACCGAAATCGATAGGCCTTGCCGCCTTTTCGGGGTGCTCTTATGATTTCGGCTTGATTTCCATTCTGGGGCGTTGTGCGCGCATGGCGGGCGGCGCTCGAAGAATTTCCTCTGGCGGTAAACGGAATTCCACATTGCTCAACCAACTCTACATCGGCATGCTAATGCTAGCCCAAGCGGGTGGAGGTGGAGACGCCGCGCCCGAGAACCTCGCGGCGCCGGAGGGCCCGGATGCGCCGGGCGGATTTTGGATCCAGTTTTTTGCCAATCCATTGAATCTGCTCCTGCTGAGCGGGATCTTGTTCATCTTTTTGGTCCTGCGTCCCCAGCAGAAACAGATGCGCGAGCACCAGGCTCGGTTGGCGGGACTGAAGAAGAACGACCGGGTCGTCACCTCGGGTGGGATTCACGGCACGGTAGTGCAGGTGAGCTCGGAAGAGCCGACGGTGACCTTGCGGATCGACGAGAACTCGGGTGCCAGGATGACGGTGAACAAGGACGCCATCACCAAAGTCCTGACGCCGGATGATAAAGACAAGAGTAAGAAGTAGCCCCGCAGCATAGCACGAACACTGTCAAAACAAGACCGGGAATAATTCGATGCACGGTTTGTCGATTTTCGATTCTGTCTCCGCCTTTTGGGTCATTGCCCAATCCAACGCACAGGCCCAGATTTCGGCTGGCCAGACCGGCGGAACCGCAGACCAGCGCATGGCTTACATCCAGGCTATTGCATTCATTTTCAGCATTTTCATCCTGCCGTTTCTCATCAGCCACTTCGTGTGCAAGATGGTGCGGATGCCCACTCACTCGACGCGATTGGGCATCGTATTGGCCACATTGATCGCGGCGTTTCTGTTTGCGTGGAAGAACGATTTCAAACTGCGGCTGGGCCCCGACATGAAGGGGGGCACCAACCTGGTTTACGACATCGTGCCCAATGA
>RFIQ01000530.1 GCA_003695565.1 Planctomycetota bacterium
CGTCGATCCACCATGAACTTCCCCTACGTCTGAACACACTGCCGCTCGCGCCCTGCGCAGAACGCTTCCAGGGTCACTCTAGAGCGTCGCGGCGGACTGACAAGACACTGCCGCAGCAGTTACGACGGAGAACCCTCCTGATCGCCCGCCCGCAGCGTATTGGCAAAGTCTTCGAGGTGCTGCATGCTGTCGCAGAATGCGGAATAGTGAAGGCGTTTGCGGAGACCGGGATGGAGGGCTCGGCCGCCGAGCACGAACGCGACTTGTCCAGAGAATTCCTCGAACAGCGCGTTGTACTCGGAAGCGAATCGATCTTCGTCGGCCAAATGCGAACAGCTTAGCCAGAACAGCTTTGGGCGATGCCGCAGAATGGCCGCACGGAGCGTGGCGATAGGCAAGTTGTCGCCCAATGAAGTGGCTCGCCATCGATTATCGCGGAGCACTAGGGCCGCCATGGCGGTCCCCAAGCTGTACTGATCTCCCTCGGGAGCCGCTCCGAGTGCCAGCGGGGCTGCATCTGGCGGCGAAGGGAGCAGGTTTTCCAACCCGTGGAGCGTATTGAGAACGATCTCGCAGGCTAATCGCTCCTGAAAGATTTCCGCCTCCCCGCACGCCCACCGCTCCCCGATCTCGTGGAACGACGCCGCCAAGACCGCATCGCAGATCGTGGCCACGCGATGTTCGCTCAAGAAAAGGTCGATGACGATTTGTTGACACGCTCCCAGACGACCGGCCAACAGGGCTTCAACCATCGCCTCCTGTGCGCGGTGGAGAGACGACTTCGCGTGGCCGACCCGCGAGGGCAATCCCAGGGCATCGGGCTGCACTAGCTCACATTTGCTGCGTTTCACGAATGCTAGCACATCCGGCAACGCGATGCGGCGGTGACCGCCGGCGGTGTACTGGGCGGCGATTACACCTTTGTCACACCACCGCTTCACCGACGATTCGCTCACGTCGAGCGCTCGTGCCACCTGCTTCGTAGTTAGCAATCGGTTCATGGTCTGCTGCCTCTTCCAAAACGCACGCCCCCTGAAGGAAGTGGACGTTGGTGTTATTTGCCTTTCGATTCTGCTCGCGCCCAACTCAGTGTAGGCCCCAATCAATCGCAAAAAACCGGCTCCAGCTTGAGATTTCCTGGGTCCACGAAGCGGATTGGCCGAAAATGGACGTTTTGAACGTTTTTTAGGTTGACGCCGGGCTGGATGCCGAAATAATCTAGAGACCATTTTGAACGATATTCATACAGGAGCCACCATGAAGGGCCTGTCACCGAGCCGCAACTCGAATTGTCGGCTTCCCGCGTATTCGCACGCTTTAAACGATTTCCAGCCCCGCAGGCAGCGATTGATCGAGGCGAACATCGAGTTCATTCCCAGCGATGAAATGCTGGAGGGCTACACCGGATCGGCGGCCGAAGTCGATCAGGTACTTGAAACCATCGAGGGCGGCGATGAATGCATTCACCAGCACAATTTGCCCACTCACTTGAAGCAGTTGTGCGAGGCCAGGCTGCTTTCCGCGGAGCAGGAACGGTTGCTGTTCCGTGAAATGAACTTCTTGAAGTATCGGGCTTCGGAGTGGCAGAGAGCAGTGGCGTCGGGCTGTGACAGCCCCGACCTGGTGCTAATGGCCGAACGCGCTTTAGCTCGCGCCGTGCGTATTCGGGATTGCCTGATTCGTTCGAACCTTCGGCTGGTCATCTCCATCATCAAGAAGTTTGTCTCTCCCCGCGTCACGTTCGATGAATTGCTGAGTGAAGGCATTGTCGTGCTTCTCCAGGCAGTTGAAAAATTCGACTACAGTCGCGGTTTCCGCTTCAGCACGTACGCTTTCCGGGCCGTGTCGCGGCACGTCTACCGATACTCGACCAACGCGATCCGCGAACGGCAGCGGTGTGCCACCGATAGCGACGGATGGGCCGCCGAGCAAATCAGCGATGACGGTTCGACGCCAGCCGATGAACGCTTGTGGGACAACTTGCGTCAGATGCTCCAGCAGTACACGCAGCACTTGGACCGGCGAGAACAATTCGTGATTCGGTCCCGCTACGCCTTGGGATTGCACCGCCGCGTGCGGACGTTCCAGTCGCTAGCCGATATCTTGGGCGTCTCGAAGGAACGCGTACGACAAATCGAACAACGCGCTGTCCGCAAATTGCGTAGAATGGCGGAGCAATCGCAAACGGATAAGCTCCACGCCATTACCTAACCTTTGCTTTGTGCCTGGGCAGTCCCTACCAAGCAGGTCAAAAACTCCAACCAACGACCTTCACGCGATCAACCTTGCCGAGACGATCTGTGAACGTCTTCATCAGCCACCATCGTCCGTTGCCCCTTTGGCCAGGTAGCAGGTTTCCCGGGGTGAAGTACGAGTTGTTGCATCGCGTGCTCCAGCAACATTCCAATTTGTTCCACATTCATCCAGCCCGACCAGCACACATGGAGGAACTGTCCCTCGTCCATGACGTCAGCTACATTCAGGCGGTCGTCAGAGGCGACTTGAATTCGCAGGCGCAGCGTCGCATTGGTTTTCCATGGACGCCAGAATTGGTCGATCGCGTGCGACATTCAGTCGGTGGCACGCTCTCCGCCGCACGAGCGGCTTGGCACGATGGAGTGTCCGGGCATTTAGCAGGTGGCACGCATCATGCGCACCGATCCTATGGTCATGGCTATTGCGTCTTCAACGATGTGGCTGTATCGATTCGGATCTTACAGGATGAGGGTAAGATTCGTCGGGCAACAGTCATCGACCTCGACGTGCATCATGGCGATGGGACAGCCGAACTGTTTGCTGACGATCCCACGGTGTTCACTTTCTCGGTGCACGCAGCGAACAACTTTCCCTCGCACAAACCGCCCAGCGACCTGGACATCGCGCTGCCGGACGGCACGGCAGACGCCCCCTACTTGGATCTGCTTCAGCAAGCTTTGGACGAGTCGATTCCGTGGTCGAGCACCGATATGGTTTTCTACATCGCTGGTGCCGATCCTTTTGCCCTTGACCGAATCGGCCGTTTAGCCTTGACAAAAACGGGCTTGAAACAACGTGATGAATTGGTATTCGACTACTGCCAACAATATGGAATACCCGTCGTCGTCGTGCTCGGCGGCGGTTACGGCAAGGATATCGCGGACACCGTGGACATTCATGCCGCCACGTTCTTCACTCTAGCCGCGTCCCCATCAGACTGATGCCATTCTCCCC
>RFIQ01000531.1 GCA_003695565.1 Planctomycetota bacterium
GGCAGGCGGCGCAGACCGAGCTGTCGGGCATATTGGTGGATGCGCTGGCACAATGGCCCGCTGTCGACCGCCTGGCCGCCACTGGTACGAGCGAAGAAGGACGGGTATCCCAGCGCCACGACGGAAATGCCGATGGCAACCGACGCGGCTGCGATCCAGGCCGGCGGAGCCTGGGGCCAGAATCGGCTGAGCAAATCGTTGCTTCCGGTGATAACCAGCACGGGCAACACGGCGGCAGCCAGGTGGATGAAGTCGCCCAACCGCAGCCGCTGGGCCCAGATCTGGGTGATCGATCGACCACCCTCGCTGCCCCCCACTGCATGATCGAGCTGGGCGGAGGACAGCTCCAGCAACACCACCAGGACCAACGTCGGAGCCACAATCATCAATGCGGCCGCTGCCGATGGCATGCCCAGTTCGATCGCACGGTTGCTCCACTGAGCCCATTGCGACGCATACAACAGGGGAGGCAAGCAGACGAGCCAACTCCACTCGATCAAACGGCGCGCCTGGCGAAATTGATACAGGGGAGCATGCGCCGCGGCGTGTCCGGCCAGGACTTGAGCGGCATAGGGCTTGATCAAGAAGATCGCGGCCGATTTGCTCAACAGTCCGAAACCCAACACGCATCCCGCCACAGCAGCAAGGGCTGACGGCCAGGCCAACGTGGGCGCTGCGGACATCGCCTCTTTGCAGACGAACGAGACGAAGACCATCAAAAACAAGCGCAAGGAGAGCATGCGATTTCCGATACGAACGGCGACCGACGGCTGGACAGAGCGTTCTCCAGCCTAATTGCTGGCAGCGATGCCGAGAACGGTCGCGCCCGCCCCACCATGGACCGCCACCGAGCGTCGGCAACGGATGTGCCGACAATGCCGGATGCGCCATACGGACGCCGAGGTGATGGGTGACGCAAGCCGGGTTGCTTAACGAACTGCCGAATGGCGGGCCCCGGCCGGATCCTGATCCGGGTGCAGGGCGGTGACCAGCACGGGATCCCCTGTTTTGACCCGCAAGGTAGCGGCGGTGACTCGATCGATCGTCGCTTCGCCCGTTCCAGCGTCTACATGGATGGGAGCCAACATGGCCCGGAAGAAACCCTGGTCGGATGCCACGATGTACGGTGGAGGCTCGACCGCATCGACGATGTGCCGGACGGCGACCGCCAGAGTCCGTCGAACGGCTCCGATCTGCTCGCGGCGGCATTGGACGACCGGTCCACCATCGAAAATATCGATCATATCGATCTTGCGAAAACCTTCGGCTTCGAGCATGGCCAGGGCGGGCTGTGTTTGCTCGTGGACCTGGCCCATCACATCCCGAGCGCTTTGAGGCAGCAGGGCGGTATAGATGGGGTATTTGGGCATCAGATCTTCGATAAACTTCTTGTTCAGAGTGGACAGGCTGTCGGCTTGAGGAAAGTCCATATCGAAGAAGTGCCGTCCGATCGCTTCGTAGAAGGGACAATTCCCATCGCGGTCCATCACACCGCGCATCTCGGCGATCACCTCGTCGGCAAACCGCTTGGGATGGGCTGCCATGAATGTGAACCGCGACAGGCTCAACAAACGACCACGGCCCTTGCCGCGATATTCGGGAGCCAGGAACAGACTGCCGATTTCGGTCGGTCCATCGTGAATCTTTTGCAGGTGGAGCGATTCGACGACCTGACGTTTGTCGAGCAACTCGCAGTAGTTCTCTTCGACGACGCGGCGATAACTGTAGAACGGTTCGTATCCACCGGTCTTGCTGAACACGCCCGAGGTTCCCACCAGCCTCCCGGTGGTCAGATCCTCCATCACGAAAATGTATGGCTCGCCGCTCGGTTTTTCCGTCCGGCGGCTGAAGGCGAAATTCGACAACTCCAGCCGCTCGCTGAGCTGTTCACGGGTAATCTGCAGGGTGGTCAATCCGTAGGTGGCCTGGCGGATCAGATCCCACAGGGCATCCAAGTCCTCGAGCCTTACCGAGCGAACGATTTCCACGGTCTAATCCTTTCCACCAGCGGTAGGCGTCTGCGTCGACTTGCCGGTCCAATCCGCCAGGACGTGGTCGAGAATTTCGATGGCGGCATCGATATGTTGCCGGGTGGTAACCGCCGGCGGGGGCAGAAAACGAACGCGAGCCGGCGTGCTGCCCGCCACGAAGCTCATCAATCCAGCGTCGAACAAGCGGTGGACCAGGTCCCGGGCACATTCGGCGGATCCATCGCCGGGGGTGAAGGCGATCATCATGCCGGCTCCCCACGGCCCCGCGATCTTGCCAACGTGCTTATCAGCCAATTGTTGCAACCGCGAGGCAAAGTATTCATGTCGCTGCACGTTGCCACCCTGTTCTCCGAAACACTGGCTGTTCTCCAACTCATCCAGCACCGTTCGGCAGGCTTCGATGGAACTGCTGGCCGCCGTAAATGTCTGGCTGAGGATGGGCGCCGTGGGCTTGAGCTGGCTGCCATACAGGGTGGCGCACAACTGAGTGATCTTACCCACGGTCACGATGTCGGCGTGCGCATCCAAACCGAAGTGCTGGAAGGCGAATGGGCGGCTGAGTCGTCCAAACGTTTGCACTTCATCGAACACTACCAGCGCGCCATCGGCCTTGACTCGCTCAATTAGTTGCACGAAGAACTCGGTCGATCCTGGGTAATATCCCCCCTCTCCCGCCACCAACTCCAACCACAGCACGGCATACTTGCCGGGATGGCGGCGTAGAAGTTTGTCAGCGGCAGCCAGCGATCGCTGTCGCGATTCCGGGCTGTGCTGAGGATCTTCCGGTGGAATGTAATCGACCGTCAAGGCCGTGGGCAGTCCCACGCGGTACAGCGGCCGGTCGGTGAGTTGTGCAGTGGCCAAGGATCGGCCGGCGAAGCAATTATCCAGGGCCAGCACTCGATCGGCGGGATGGCGATTGTGGAAGGCGATCTTCAACGCATTTTCATTGGCCATCGCTCCGCTGGTGGTCAGCATGCAGTGGTCCAGTTTCGCTCCCCCGGCCTGGGCGATGGTCAGCAACCGTTCCATGATGTCCAGGCTGGCGCGATGCTGTTGCAGGTTCCCCTGCATGACCGTGTCCTCGAGCGCCGCCCGCAGCCCGGCGGCCAGCAACGCCGGATGGCTGTGCCCCAGACCGTGCACGCCGATGCCGGTGATGAAATCGAGCTTGATGCTGCCGTCGACCAACTCGACCCAGGGCCCTTGGCCGATCCCGCTGGCGATGTACGGAAAGTAGGTGGGCCCGCCGCGTGCGGCTGCCAATCGCTCCAGCATCGCCTGGTACTCCTGGCGACGATGCGGATGGGGAGGTCGTGGGCCGTCGATGCCCGCCTGCGCATCCTGCAGGGCCTCCCGCAACAACCGCTCCGCCTCGACCACGCGGGGATCGGATCGGAGTTTGTCGGCATGCAAGTCGTTGACTTGAGAGTCCATATTCTGCTTCCTCACGAGGCTTCGAATTGTTCCGCCGGACGGCTGCGGTCCAGCTCGGGCAATTCCCCAGCATCCCACCGCGCCAGCAGGTCGGCCACCACCTTGGCCTTTGCCGGCAGCGATTCTAGCAATACCCACTCCCGGTCGCTGTGCAGCCCATCGCCGACCGGCCCCAGTGTATCCACATTGGGCAAACCGGCGGCTGCCAATTTGTTTCCGTCGCACACACCCCCCGTCTCCGTCCAGGTGATCGCCCCCAGTCCGGTTCGTTGATGCGACTGTTCCACGGCCCGCATCAACGGTTCGACCGCTGGGGTAACCAGCTTGGGTGGAGAAAGGACCTTTCCATGCAACTCGATGGCGAACCCTTCTTGCGAGCGCCCTGCCTGGAGGACCCCTTGCAGGGCCTGTTCGAACCACTGCACGTCCTCCGCAGTGGAAAACCTGGCATTGATCCGCGCCACCGCGATGTCGGGCACGATATTGACGGCCGTACCGCCGTGGACCATGCCTACATTGATGGTGGCGCCGGGCCGCTGGGAATTCAAGCGATCGATTTCAACAATCAGGTGCGCTAGGAGAACCACGGCATTGCGCCCCTGATGGAAGTGACGTCCGGCGTGGGCCGCCTTTCCCCGCACGACGACAGTAAAGTTCCCGGACCCCTTCCGCCGCCCCACCAGGTGGCCGTTGGGCAAAGCGGGCTCGAACAGCAATCCGAAGTCGAACTCCGGGGCTATCGATTGCAGGTACCCGGCGGAAGAGGGCGACCCCAATTCTTCGTCTGGATTCAATACCACGGACCAGCCCACGCGGGCCGGTCCGCCGCAGGCCTGCCAGGCCGACAGGGCGGTGTGCAGCACGACGATGCCACCCTTGGCATCGGCCACACCAGGTCCGGACAGCCGACCGTCAGGTTGCGGCGCACATTGTTGAAATGTGGAATCCTCGCCGAAGACGGTATCGTAGTGGATGGCCAGCAGCGCTCGGTGTGGACGGTCGGGATGAAGGTCCCATCGCAGCAATTGCCCGGCCGGGGCGGTGGCCACGATGCCGCTGTCGGTGACAAATTCGCGGGGGGGAAGATCCACAGTCCGAAACTGGGCATCGAGCGGCGCGAAGTAGTCGACCAGCCACGATGCGGCTTGGCGCAAACCCAGCAGGTTGCGGGACCCGGAATTGATATTGGCCAATGGCACCAGGCGTGACGGCAGGCCGGCCGACTGCCGATCGATCCATTGCATCATGCGAAGGGGTTCAGCCATCGAGCCCTCGTCGCTCCTGCAGGTCGTCGGCGCGGGGGCGAAACCGCTCGATCAGCAGCATCAGGGCAATCATCAAGGCCATCCCGGAAGCCATGGCGGTGTTTCGCTGCCACGCGCCTTCGAGGGGAACTAGGGTCAACCCGCCCGCGATCACCCCCAGGACGGCTCCTCCCAGCCCCACTACGCCCATCAGGGCCAATCCGCGGGCCAGAAACCA
>RFIQ01000532.1 GCA_003695565.1 Planctomycetota bacterium
GACGGTAGCCAACTGGCAATCACTGTCGGAGCACCGAACCCGCCGTTACCATCTCCCAAGAGGCTGACGATTTCGTGTCGGGTTGAGCCTTCCTCCGTGTTGCGTTGCCACGTCAACACGACCAGGTCCAGGATTCCGTCTCGATTGAGATCTGCCTGGTCCATGCCTTCAATTTGGTTGGCGTCGGACGAATGCGTCCAGGGCCGCAGACCGACATCGACGCTGTAACCGACGTCAAACACGGAGTCGCCGAGGTAGGGGTCGCCCGTCGATATCTGTTGTTCGACTTGCCAGCCGGCCTGAACATCACGTTCCACCACGGACAGACCGGACTCGATTCGATCCAGCGTTACGACGCGTCGTCCGAGTGGTCCTCCGACGAGAGCGCTATCGACCGGCTGGCTGCCTCCCGGGAGCGTATCGACTTCGAATCCGCTCGATGCGACCGCTTCGGTTACCGGATCGGTGACGAAATTCGGCGGCCGGTTTTGCAGGCTGGAGACGACTTCCAGCGAGAATGACTGGCTGGCGGACAGGCCGTGAGGATCGGTCGCCGTCAGCGTGATTTGGTGCACGCCCACGTCGTCAGCCGTGGTCACCCATTGCACGCGACCTGAAGCGGTGTCGATGGTCAGCGATTCTGGCCCCGTCTCCACGGAGTACCTCAACGGATCGCCATCAGCATCGCTTGCCAGGGCCTGGTAGCCGAACGTCCTGCCGGCTTCGATCACGGTGACCGGGGTGGTTGAGAAATTGGCCGGCGCCGAATTGACCTTGCCAAACGTTTTCAGTCGATAGCGAAACTGCTCTCCCGAGCGATTGAGGAACTCGATACGGCGCGACCGAACGGTTTGCCCTGGTTCCAGCGGGCGGCCTTGCATTTCGGGCGTCAGATTAAAATACGGATCACCTGCCGGGGTGAAACCGTCCGGACGCATGGCGAACGTGTCGAGAGAAGTGAAATTCTCCAGAACCACGATGAGCTCGCCTGTGACGGCTTGTTGACCGAGGTTCGTAATGGTCAGTTCGGTGTCCAGCGTATCGTCACTTCCGCTGAGCGTCGTGCGGCCGTAGTCTGGTCGAAAGCTGCTGGTGAGATCGGTAAGTTGCGAGAAGTCTTCCACGGCCGCATCGCCGCTGGGACGCGTCTGGGAAAACGAGGCACCGGCAGGGGGCGGCGTCGGCGCGTCGGCGATCATGAAGCCGCGGATGACGACTTCGCTCGTCCCATCATCGTCATTGTTCACCAGACGCGCGGTGGCTTTGACCTTCGTGCCGGCCGGCAGGCCGCCGAGATTGATCGTGGCGACCGAGTCTTGATCGGGAGGATTGATCGTGGTGATCACGCTGGGGCCGGCATGCGGGCCCGTTTGCTCGGTCCAGTTGTAAACGGCGTCGACCTGCGAAGTAAACGGGAGGCTCAGTGGGCGACCCTGTTCGTCCATCACCTCGATTTCAAAGGCATCCCGGATCATCTGTTCGCTCGACGTATCGAACGCCGGCGCGCGGAAGTAGACTTCGATGGCCGAGTGGTCATTGGGCAAGGTCAAGGTGCGGGTAACATCCGTGACGAAGGCATCCCCGTCGACCAGATGGGGCGAGCAGGCGAGTTGCGGCCACATCCCGCTCCCATCGTGCTCACCGCCTCCCCGAACTCCCTGGTTGAGCGCATTGATCACGATCAGTGCGTCCAAGGGAGAGACGACACCATCGCAAGTAATGTCGAGATAAGGTCCATTGATGGGCTCAGGGACCTGCTGCGGCAGGCGGCCCGTCACCGGATCTGTAAAGGTTGGAACGTTCAGTTCATTGATGACTATGAGTGCATCGATCGGGCTCACATGTTCCGTTTCATCACCACTGACATTCAGCGGCTGAATGGGATTCGTCCAGATCGCTGCTGCCAGGACTCGCCTGTCCTCAAGTTCTTCAAATCGGGACGTGCGAAGGACCTGCCGACGGCGTTTGGCGATCGCCCGGCGGCGTGCAGAGGACTTGCGGTGCATGATTGACCTTTGGCATTGCCGTGAAATAAAGAAGACAGAGCCCGCCACCGGCACGGCGTGATCCGTTCGTGACTGTTACCGGGTCGACAGCGATTTCTTGCAGAGCGAATGGACGATCGCCCGAAAAATTCATCAGAAAGGCCGACCAATGCCCATTTGGGCAGATCGCCGGGAGCGAATTTGCCGCGGTAAGACGCTGTGGCTACAATGAGACGCAATGCCCCTGACAGATGTCAGCCAACATTCTGCAACCGATTTCTCGGGTTCCTGCGCAAGATTCTATTGTGCCGAGGGTATCCAAATTGGCACGCCATATCGACACCGAAACGCCGCCGAGCCTGTTGTTGCGGATTCGAGACCATGACGACGCAGAGGCATGGACTTCGTTCACCGAGGTCTATAGTCCGCTCGTTTACGGTTTCTGCCGATCCCGGAGCCTGCAGCCGGCCGATGCGGCCGATGTGACGCAGGAAGTGCTATTGCGTGTGGCCAAAGCGATCCAGAGTTTTGACTACGACCAACGCGTCGGACTGTTTCGGGATTGGCTGGCGCGCATAGTGATCAATGAGATCCGGCGGTTTGCTCAACGGCGGCAGGCGGGGCAACTCCCGGAAGGACACGACGAGCCAAGTGCTAATAGCGGATGGAATGAACACTTCCAGCGGCATATTTTGCAATCGGCCTTACATCGATGTCGGCATCGCTTCTCGGAGGAGACCTGGTGCGTGTTTCTCGAATCATGGGTGCAGCAGGTTCCACCGTCGGAGGTCGCGCGCAAATTCGGAGTTTCCATCGACAAGGTCTATGTCGCACGCAGCCGAGTCCTGAAGCAATTACGTCGCGAGGTGGCCATCTTGTGCGATGACATGCCAGCCGTTTAGCAGAAGCGCCGTTCGGCTGTTTCGTTTTGTTCTAGAGGCGGCGGACGGCCAGGCTGGAAATCGTTTGAAAAGGAAGATCGTCGATGGAGTCAGACGGCCCAGCGCCAGACGTGAGAGAGACGACGTGCCCGGCTCCGAACAAGTTGCGGGACTTCCTCGACGAGCGGATCTCGCTGAGCCAAGACGAGGTCGCACATATTGCCGAATGCCACAATTGCGCGCGGTTGTTGGATCGCCTATCAGCTCGCGGAGCACTCGTTTCCTCCCAAAGCGTGGCGGCTGCGCTGGCGTCTTCTTCCGAGATCGAACCGGAACTGACGCACCTCATTCAGCAGGTCCAAATCTTCTTTCAGGAGGCCGCGGCCAACGACACGGCCAAGCCATCCGTGGCACCGTCGACGGCGGCGGGTCCCGCGCGCGACGACCAGCCAGCATCTCACATGCACCGTTCCCTGTCGGACGAGCACGCAGAGTTGACTGCTCAAC
>RFIQ01000533.1 GCA_003695565.1 Planctomycetota bacterium
CGATGGGCCTCGTCGGTGATGTCTCCTGGAATTGCGATCAAACGCTTCAGTGGATTGCCGGTGGCCAACCGAAGTTGCTTGAGACGGTCGGCCCGCCGAGCCGTGCACACCACGTAGGCTCCCTGCTGAACCAATTGGGTAGCGACATACCAACCGATCCCGCTACTCGCCCCGGTCAGTACAACGCGTTTGCCCCTGAAGCTGTTGCGCCTCACCATGGATCCTTCCAGCTCTCGCTACGCACCGATTCCGCCGTGAAATGCCTCCCATTCCTGGTTCGTGTATCGGACGATCGGGACAGCGGAAATCGATCGCGTCGTGGCGGGAGACCCGATAAGCCGCAGCAATCCCGCCGACCCTGCCTGTTGTAATGGATGTAACAATTTGACGTATTCAGGCAAGGCACGTCTTCAAGGAAGCCATGGGTTCCGGGAAGGCATGGGGCGCGCGCGTCCGGTGTAGCAGGACTGGCCAACAAAAAAAAGCCTCCATCGATGTCGATGGAGGCCGTGACGCACTGAATAGGTTGATCCATCACGCGGTATATCCGCGCGCCATCCCGGCGGAGACGTCGCGTCGATCAGTCGCGGACGATCACGCGACCATGCTTGGTGATGATCGCCTTGACCTGATGGCCGCAGCATGGCCAGGTGTAGGTCAGTACCTTGCGGCCGAACAACCCTGGCCGACACTCGACACAAGGCTGCTCGTCAGCACAGCAGGCCGGGATGCAGACACACTCTTTGTAGCTGCAACCCGTGCAGGGATCGACGATGCACAATTCGACTTGCACCGGCGGAGGCGGACAGCAAACCGTCTTGCAGCATGGTTGGGGACAACAATCACACGCCACTGCTGCCGGTGCTGCAGCGACCAACATTGCCACGACGCCCAAAGGCAGAATCAGCTTGGCTAGCTTACCCATGATGTAGCTCCTTTCGTCTAGATACCCCAAGTTACGGGACCAGTAAATTTGACCTGACAGTTACAGGTTAGCACTTCTGCTGGCCTTTGCAAGTTTCGTACCCAAGATCCGCCCGGTTCCTTACTTCCTTACCAGGTTTCGCCAGTTTGCTTTTCTCCCGGGACAGAGGGCTACTGCGCGTGCCCACCGGGCCCCCTCAACGAGTCCACGTTGCCCGGGGATGCTACCCCATGCGGCCGAATTCGCGGCATCTTCCTCGCCCTCCTCAGCAGCCCGGTTGGCAATCCCGGTAGCGCGCCCCCTGCGGAGGGGATTGGGGGATCAGTGTGTTACGCCGTAAAAAAGGGGAGCCGTAAGAAAGGGGGGGCGGATAGGGAATGGGGGTGAGTAGAGGCGGTGTAGGGGCTCGGCATTACCACTGAGCGAACGCCTCCTCGGCCGCCGCGACGGTTTGGGCGATGAGTTGTTCGTCGTGAGCCGCCGAGATGAACAAAGCTTCGAACTGACTGCAGGGCATGTAGACCCCGCGGTCGATCATTTCCCAGAAATAGCGGGCGAATTGTTGGCGATCGCATCGATCTGCATCCTCCCAACAGCGGACCGGCCCGGGATGAAAGAACAGCGTCATCATGCTTCCCACTCGCTGCACGCAGTGTTCGATACCGCATCGCGCGGCCGCGGCCGATAATCCGGATGCCAGTTGCTCACCGAGTTGCTCCAACCGTGGATAGGGGGACTCCTCCCGCAGCGTTTCCAGCGTGGCGATTCCGGCAGCGGTCGCCAGCGGGTTGCCGCTCAGCGTTCCGGCTTGGAATACTTTGCCGGCCGGTAAGACCTGGTCCATCAAGTCGCGACGCCCGCCGTATGCACCGACCGGTAGACCTCCCCCCACAATTTTGCCTAGTGTGGTCAGGTCTGGTGTGATGCCAAAGCGCTCTTGGGCACCGCCGTACGCTACCCGAAAACCTGTCATGACTTCGTCGAAAATCAGCACGCAGCCGTGTGATGTACAAAGCTCACGAACCCTCTCCAGAAAGCCTGGAACCGGGGGGACGCATCCCATGTTTCCGACCACTGGCTCCAGAATGACGCAGGCCAACGAATCTCCCTCGGCAGCAAACAGAGCTTCGATCGCCGGGATGTCGTTGTAGGGCACGACGCGCGTATCACGAACCGTACCGGCAGTTACTCCGGGCGAATCGGGGACGCCTAAGTTGGCTGCGGAGCTGCCTGCGGCGACTAACAGCGCGTCGACGTGGCCATGATAATTACCGGAGAACTTGACAATCTTTTCCCGGCCGGTTGCTCCTCTAGCCAGCCGGATGGCGCTCATCGTGGCCTCGGTGCCGCTATTGACCAGGCGTAGTTTCTCAATGCTCGGCACCGCCTCTACGATCAATTCCGCCAACCGCGTTTCGGCTTCGGTCGGAGCACCGAAGCTGGTCCCCCGTCGCGCCGCCCGTTCGATCGCCTCAACGACCCGCTGATGGGCATGTCCTAGAATCATGGGGCCCCACGAACCGATGTAGTCGATCAATCGATTGCCATCAATGTCGAACAGAAACGGACCGGCAGCATGGTCGATGAATAGCGGCGTTCCCCCCACGGCGCCAAACGCCCTGGCTGGGCTGTTAACACCACCTGGCATCAGAGTACTCGCGCGTTGGAACGCCCGCTTGGAATTGGTCATTTCAATGCGTCGTGCCGACATCAGTTGATTGCTTTCGAAGGGGTCGCAAGGTGCACTGGATGGGATGACAAAGCGTTGGCGGGAGTTGCACAGCCGCCGCCTGACCGGGTCGGAGATACATGATAGATCAGGCACCGTGTTGGCTGAACCGGTGTTCTGGTTGGCTGCACCTGCCGGTGGCATAATTCTCCCGACCAATGAGGCAAGCGGCGCGTAGGCTGCTGTTGCCTCGTGTCGAAAGGGGACACCGTCGTGAGACACGCTCGTCAGCGGGGACTCGTTACGCGCTTCATTTCGGACCACGGCGACGAACAACCCGGCTCAGCAGGAATTGCGTCCTCCCGGCGACGGTTGGGCAGGGGCAGGGAGGTCCGGATCAGCTGGCAACCTGGGTTCAATACCGGTTTGGGAGCGAATGCGTCCAGCGTCCAAGGCCTCATGGAACGCGTGCGCGGGGCGGATGCTGTGTGAATTCTGGCGCGGGAAATCAACGTCGGGGATAGGACAGTCGAGGAAGGCACACAACGCCTGGAATCCAACCTCTCCGAGATCGTCCACGCTGTGCAGGGTCAACAAGTCGCTGGGACGGGATGCGAAATAAGCGTCTACTTTGTCCTGGTAGGCCCGATAAGCCCGCTCGTATAGCTCCGCGTCGAACTCCGTGCTCCCGAATGTCATTTGGCGGAATCCCCGCATGGCCTCCATGAATTTGCGTTCTTCAGGTGTTGCCGAGTCGCCTTCTTTCAGCAGTTGCAGGCCGACGAATTGACGCTCGACCGATTGCAGCCAACGCCGAATATCGTCGTCCCGGCGGACGTTGATGAACAAGC
This sequence comes from Planctomycetota bacterium, assembly GCA_003695565.1. Taxonomy (GTDB): domain Bacteria; phylum Planctomycetota; class Planctomycetia; order Pirellulales; family Pirellulaceae; genus Aureliella. Next base: position 3,446 of record RFIQ01000533.1, read on the forward strand.
TGCCGGGAAACTCGCGATCGAGCTGCGTGAAGACGTCGAAGATGCAAGCGGGGTAATCAGCCAGACCGTCGCAATCCTGCAGAATATCCAGACGAAAATCTCCCGCGCGAATCTGGTCGTACATCCGCAGCAGGCGTTGGGGATTGTGATGCTCGGCCGTCGCCTCGCCGTAGATCTTGCCGAGATGGGCCGTGCGAATACCCAAACGCCCTAACGCGTCCCACATCGATACGGTGGCGCAACGCGGCAGGGCTATGACAAAGACTTTGTTAAAAGACCGCATCCGCGCCGCCATGAACGAGCTGTGTCGAAAAGTCAGTTCCCCGCAATCGCCATATCCTGCGGTGGTGCGCACGCCGCCCCTCCTGTTCATAGCAGGTGGTGCTGGCAGCCCCCCGCCGGTTGACAAGGACGGTGGTCACCGAGGCAATCGAGAGTTGCTTCTATTGTGCCCGCAAACATGGCGGATTTGCAAGTTGCCGCCAGCACCCGCCCACACGAAAATCCCGCAATTCCAATCGGCTCGATTTGGAACATGCATGCCAGAAGTCCCGCCGCCCGGCAGATTCATTTGCCGCCTCGGGGCCGGAATGGGCGTCGGGAGGGCGTTGCGGTCGCTTGCGAGGTAGTGCCAAGGAGTTCTAC
>RFIQ01000054.1 GCA_003695565.1 Planctomycetota bacterium
CAGCCAGCAACATAGAGCAACGACAATCGAAGATGTCTGGGCGACTGGCGGCAGCATGGAATCGGTCATTCCTGCTAACGTAGCGACGATGCCGAGTCCCCACGCGGTCAAGTCGATCCATGCCGGCGGGGATCGCAGGAAGGGCTGATGCATCGGGAGCCTCACTTCCGCCGTCGTGGGAGAAACCGTCCCAGCCATGTACGCAAATCGAGAGTCATTTTCAGATTTTAGCCCAGTCAGGTGGCTTGGTCTACCAAGCAGTTGGTAATGGAATGTCCCGTGGGGTAAAATCGTAGCGACGTCATCGACAGCCAGCACTTGCGGAAGGTGGATGCAACGTGAACCCAAGTGGCCAGCCCGAAAGACATCTTTCTATCGAACCCAACGATAGCACGTGGGAATTGCGCGAGGCCCAATTGCGCACCTTGTTGGATGCGGCGGCCGAAGGACTATACGGCCTCGATTTGGAGGGGCGTTGTACGTTTGCCAATCGAGCTTGCGCTCAAATGCTCGGGTATGAGGGCGAGCGTGAGTTGTTGGGCAAGAATATGCATGATTTGATCCACTATGCCAAGGCCGATGGTAGCCCGTTTGCCAGTCATGTGTGCCCAATACTCCGAGCCTACCGACACGGAGAGCAGGTGCATGTCGATAACGATGTTTTCTGGAAGAAGGGGGGGGAGAGTTTTCCCGTCGAGTATTGGTCGTATCCCATCTGCAGCACCGAAGGATTGGTCGTTGGCGCTGTGGTTACGTTCATTGACATTTCGGAGCGGTTGGCCCACAACCGCGCCGAGGAACGCGTGCGCCGAGAGTTGGAGCATCGTCTGCGCGTCAGCTACGAAGAATTGGGGCGGACACAAAACCGGCTGAATCTAGCGCTGGAGTACGGCAACGTGGGATTGTGGGACTGGGACCTGACCACCAATGACGTCTATTACTCGCCGACTTTCAAGTCCCAACTGGGATATACGCAAGATGATTCGTGGGCAGCGTTCGGGGATTGGGAAGCGCATCTGCATCCGGATGACCATGATGCCGCCGTTCAGAGGGTCAAGGATTATTTTGCTGACCCGACTCGTCCTTATATCTCGAAGTTTCGATTGCAATGTCGCGACGGTTCGTACAAGTGGATCCTGTCGCAAGGCAAAGCGCACTTCGATGCTCAGGGACGGCCTGTGCGGATGATCGGGGTGCACATCGATATCACGCAACAGGAAGAGTACGATAAGAAGCTCGAGCAATTGAATAATGAATTGAGTGACACCGTCAAGGAACTCAAGAGAGCCAACGAGGAGTTGCGCCAGTTCGCTTATGTCGCCTCTCACGATTTGCAAACACCCTTGCGGAGCATCACTGGGTTCGCCCAGTTGCTGGCGGAAGACTGTTTGTCCGATGCCGATGATGTAGCGGCTGACTATCTGCGCCGCATTATTCGCTCTGCAGCACGCATGCAACGTTTGATTCACGACTTGCTGCAACTTTCGCGCATCGACTCTCGACCTAGAACATCCTCGCCGGTCGATTTGGGAGAAGTGGTTTCCGGAGTCCTGCATATGCTCGGCGACCAAATCGCACAGGAGCAAGCTGTGATCGACGTGAGCCCCTTGCCGACCATTCTGGGCGATGCGACGCAGATGGAGCAGTTATTCCAGAACTTACTGGTCAATGCGATCAATTATCGGTCCTCTCAGCGGCGGTTGTCTGTGCGTGTTTGGTACGAGATGGACGGAGAGCATTGCCGCGTGCATGTGCGAGACAACGGCATCGGAATCGCCCCGGAGTATCACGAACAGGTGTTCGAAGCATTCCGTCGCTTGCATCGGGAGGCGGAGCGTCCCGGAACTGGTATTGGCCTGGCGATTTGCCGCAAGATTGCAGAACGCCATGGTGGAAGAATAGAGTTGGAGTCAGAACCCGATCGGGGGAGCACCTTCACAGTGGTCTTGCCGAAGGAACTGGTGGTCTCAAATGCATGAAGAAGTTCGCATGTCACCTGACCTGTTTCCCCACAAAGATGCTGTACCGGCCACGCCAGAGGCAGTCATGCAGTTGTTGCTGGTCGAAGACAATGAAGATGAGGCGTTGATCACCCAGGCCGCTTTTCAGCGGCAGCGCGTTCCTGTCCGGATCGATCATGTGGCCGATGGACGGACTTGTTTGACTTATCTGCGGCGCGAGAAGCCTTTCGAGCGGGCAACCTTGCCCGATCTGGTCTTGTTGGATTTGAACATGCCGGGCATGGATGGGCGCCAAGTCATGGCGACGATCGCGTCCGATGCGCGGCTGCGCTATCTGCCGGTTATCGTGCTGACCACTTCCTCCGCCCCCGATGATGTTCTGGAGATGTACCGGATGCGATGCAATTCCTACATCGTCAAACCGATCGACCTGAGCAGATTGGAAGCCATCGCGGCTCGAATCATTGACTATTGGACCGGTGCCAGCACCCTGCCAACACGCCTGGTCGGTGATTCGGGCGACAATGCCTGACCGCCGGGCGGCAGGAATCTCCTTACATGGGCTTTCCCACGCGACCTGTCGGAATGGCAGTCGGGCTGTGTGGACTGGCCGATTCAGGGAGTCGGGCAGTGCATTGACCGTCGCGGCACGGTTTCGCGACCTATGGTTGATGGCGTTGTTGTCCACCCTGGCGGGGTCCGTTCGAATTCTTGTTGCTGCCGCCGATGAGTAATCCGCTGCGAAGAATCTGTGTCGGGATGGGGATGTGCCTGGTGGTGTCCGTCGCGGCTGTCAATGGCTACTTGGCCGAGGGATGGGCGCCACTGGATGCCGTCTACATGGTGGTCATCACCCTGTTTGGGATCGGCTATGGAGAGGTCCACCCGCTCGATGATCCGTTGCTCAAGATCCAGACCATCGTCTTGATCGTCGTGGGCGGATTGTCCGGTTTGTACAGCGTAGGAGGGTTTTTCGAGTTGGTCACGCAAGGAGAGATCCAGCGCGCACTGGGAGTCAGAAGAATGAACCAGGATCTGAAGAATATGCAGGGCCACACCATTGTTTGTGGGTTTGGTCGAGTCGGAAAAATGCTAGCGGACGACTTGAGGAATCGCCATGTGGATTGCGTGATAATTGACAGCAATCCCCAACGCGTGCAGGACGCAGAGCGGAGGGGCTTTGTAGCCGTGGTCGGTGATGCGACAAGCGATGAAGTGCTGATGCAGGTTGGTGTTCCACGCGCCGCTGCTTTGGCGTGCGTGTTGCCCAATGACGCGCTCAACGTCTTCATTACGCTTACCGCGCGCGAAATCAATCCGCGATTGGAGATCGTGGCGCGGGCGGAAAGTCCTACAACCGAACGGAAACTGCGTCGTAGTGGGGCCGATCACGTCGTCATGCCGGCTGCGATCGGAGCGATTCGCATGGCTCAGATCATCAGCGACGGAATCGATCCTCATCCGCTGTGCTCCAGCAACGGCCACAGCGAGCCAACCGACTTTCAAGTGATTTCCGTCGCCGCCTGTTCGGAGCTGGAAAACAAAACCCTCCAAGAGGCTCGGCGAATGCTGCGCGAAGTAGGCGAAGTGGTCGGCGTGGGGGAAGCCAACGGTCCGGTGGTGGTGGAACACGATGAGATGCGGCGCCTGAATGCTGCTGACATTCTCTTGTTGGCCTCGGACCGGTGCAGCATCGCCAACAGATCTGCCAGGCAGAGTTGACCGATCGCCTTCAGGTCAATGATTGCAATGGATGGGACACTGCCAGCAATCAATACAGGTTTCTGCCGGGCAATTTTCTCCTTTACAGACATCCATCAATCACATCCGCCATGGCGCGATCGGTGTGGCCGATACATATGATTTCGCTGTTCCAACCCGCTCAAGCTGCAAAATCGTTTAATTCTACGGACCTGGAAACCCGATATCCCCTGCAGAAGGCTCCATGGTGGGCCTGTGTGCCCGTCGAAAGGCCGCCTCCTAACCTGGCTGTATTGCCAGGGGATTGAGTGGGGGCTGCATTTAGAAAGCAGGGGATTGCGCATGCTTAGGCAACGGCCAGACCATCGAAGACAGCGCCAGGCAGTTCGCCGCAGAATTGCGCGCACGCTGATCGCCTCGATGGTGGGAGGAACACTCTCGATCGGTACCCTGGCATACGCCCAACAACCGAGCACGCGGGCCGCTGTGCTGCCTGCTTTTCCGATTTTTCCCGAGTCACAGGCGCCGGTAGACGCGAAGGTGCAACGCGATGGGCAATTGCCGGCATCAGCCCGTTTGACTGATGGCCCGGCCAACGTGTCCAGACCATCGCATTTCCAGCTCAGCGACACCCCAAGCCGTCCGCCGGAGTCGCTCGCGGCGTTCCAGAGCGAGGAACGCCGCGAATCGTTGATCGACATCCCTGTGCCTGAACCGCATGCGGACTTGCCGGTCGGGAAATCGGTGCGGCCGCAAGCGCTCCGTGCCAGCGATCCATCCCGCCTCCCACAAGCTATTCGCC